>CALGNG010000280.1 GCA_937958735.1 uncultured Aquimarina sp.
TCCACCCATTTGCCTTCCTGCAGATAAGGGTTCTTTTGTAATGTCTGTTTGGGCATATAGTGCACAGAAAAAATCGGAAATAGTATAGATGCCTTTTGCAAACATAAAAGTTTGGTCGCGGTAATATCCCGATCTAAAATCACCTTTACGAAATACTCTTGCCCAAGCTAATTGTGCTATTTCTTTACCATCTCCAAAAATTCCAAACTTAGCCTTCCCTGTTAAAACCTCTCTACGACCTACTAGGCTGCATTCTCTACTCATATATGCAATTTTATAGTCTTCAATTACTTGAGATTTAAATTGATTGAATGATAATGAGGCTGTAGTAGATTGTTCTTTTTGCATTTAAAAGAGTTTTGTGGAGTGTAAAAGTAGGGATTTATGGAATTTTAGGCAATTTATTTAGAATTAGTCTGCGTAATTTAAGACAAAAAGCCCAATCATATGAGAGGGCTTTAAGGTATTAAGTATATTTTAATAGTTTACAAATTAGTAAGCTATAATAATTATTTCGCAAACTTAATAGTTTTTGATTTGTTGTTGCTATCTATTTTAGCTAGATAAACAGTGGAATTGTTTAAAGTTTTAACAGATATACTGTTGTTTACTAGTATAGATTTAGTAATTACTTTACCTGTAATGTCATAAATGGTAATAACGTGATTGGTGTTAGAGTCTAAATTGTAAAAAGTTAAATTATCATCTTCAATTGCATGGTAAATTTTAGCAGAGTTTTCAAGGAATTCGTCTGCAATACTTAGGGTTTGTCTAGCAGTCTCGTTAATTAATACTCTTTTACGTCTGTTCTTGTTAACTAGTATATCTTTAGAAGCTTGCTCTAAGCTTTGTAATGCATTGTTAGCAGCATTGTACGAGGCGTTGGTAGTAGGGATATTTAGTACCCAATTCCCAGCAGCGTTTTCCGATAATAGGTTAAAAAACTCATCTGGATCGTTTTTGTGATCGTAAAGTTCTTCACTATTGTTTTCTCTAGTAATATATCTAAATCTGTTGTTACGTAATGTGTGACTTTTAGGGCTTCTAGTAGTTAATGCAATTCTATTCCATTGCATAGAAGGATTTTCCATTAAAGGTTTTAAGCTAACTCCATCAAGATTATTAAAATCGGCATTGTTTTTTGGAAGACCAGCTAATTCTACAAGAGTTGGATATAAATCTATAGAAGAAACAACTTTGTTAACATTAATTCTGTTATTAGAAGCGTTAATAGAAGGATCAAAAATAAGCATAGGGATTCTAGAGATTTCTTCCCAGAAAGTAGGCTTGGTCCAATATCCTTTTTCTCCTAAACTAAATCCATGGTCACTCATAAATACAATTATAGTATTGTTTTTAATTCGTGGTTTGCTATCTAAAGCGTCTAAGACTCTTCCAACACAAGCATCTGCAAACGTAATGTTTGCCATGTATGCTTTTACGAAGTCTTTCCATTTTTTTCTACCTCCAAATTTCACAATATTTTTTCCGCTACTATCTTTTTTAATAGTTCCGTCTGCATTTTTTTCAAAAACATCTCTAATTACCTCATCATGTAATGCAGTCCAAGTATTGGAAACCGAGACATCGCTTAAGTCATCAAAAGAATTAGGTGCTCCGTCAGGCTTTATTTTTGGAAGTTTAATATCTATACCGTTGTACATGTCAAAATATTTTTTTGGACAGTAAAAAGGTGTGTGTGGTCTAAGTGTACCTACGGCAGCAAAGAATGGTACGTTAGGATTAGCTCTGTTTTCTATATAATCTGCTATATAGTCCATAGATAGATAATCTTCTGTGTCTTCTAGGTTTTGTGTTTTGTCTCTAAAGTCTTTAACTGTAGGAAACCAATCAAACTGTTGTTTAAAAGAAGCTCCAATATTATTAGCTTCTAGATTAACTCCATTTTGTTCGAATCTGTATTTTAAAGAAAAACGATCTGTGTCTGTTTGATTTTGAAATACCTCTAGAGGTCTAAAGGTACCCATTTGACCAGCTCGCATTTCGTCGAAAGATGCAGGATCACTATCTACTTTGAAAGGCATTTTATTTCCTCCAGGTTTGTGGAAAACTTTACCAGAACTTATGGTGTAGTAGCCACCGTACTGCTTAAAGTATTGGGGAATGGTTTTTAGATCTGCATTAGCTTGGTTGATATCTCTAAAGTGAGGTTTATTTTCGTGTTGACCTAGTGTAAGAGGATATTTTCCAGAAAAAATACTAGCTCTAGATGGACCACAGATAGGTGCGCTACAGTATGCTTTTTGGAATACTACAGATCTGTTAACTAGTTTTTTTAGATTAGGTGTTTTAACTTGGCTATTACCGCCAAATCCTTCTACCCAATCACTAAGATCATCGACCATAACAAAAAGGACATTTTTTTTGTTTCCAGCTGTAGTTTGGGAGTTAACGTTTATGGAAAATGTTAAGGATAACACTGCCATAATTAAAAGATGGGATTTTCTTTCTTTAGTTTTTAAATTCATTTGGAGTTGTTAGGTTAAAAAGGTTTAGGGCTACTTGCCTTTGTTTTAATGAGCTTTCATTTTTTTTTTTGACAAGTATTAAAATCTACAACAAAACTAATATTTTTTTGTGACAATTTTGTCTTCGAGGTATTTTTTTGATTTCTAGGTATTTAGTGTAGGGGAAATCTTTTGTGTTACTGTTAACCCTAGTGTTTTCAGTGTCTTAGTAATTATTGAGTGTTTGTTAAAAGGCTTTGTTGTATAACGTAATATCGATGTTATTTAATTGATTTTCAGTGTTTTGTGTATTATGTTTGGGTATTTGGTAATTTATGTTAGAATTATGATAAATTCTATTTGTGAAATGAAACACTTTAGAATTAATATTGAAGATAGTTTAGGTTTTTAAAATTCAATAAAATATATAATTAATTGATTTTCAGTTGTTTAATTTTATTTTTTGGAATTAATTTTAATCAAGGGAAATTACAATGAGGTTAGGTTAGCTGTGAGAATAATATTTTCTGTTTATTCTATAATTGGACTACTTTATTCGATTATCGGATAAGCTAGATAGGAAAAATAGTGGCTATTTTGAAGAGGAATAAAAAAATATTGTTATGTAATAGCTTGAAATGAGTTGATTTTGCTAGTAATTGTATGTGGATTTGAAAAATAAAAAAACCTTTTCGTTAATATGAAAAGGTTTTTTTATGTGCTGTAGCTTGTGAAATTACTCTTCTATTAATAGATTTAAAGTAACATCTATATTGTCTTCTGTTGCTCTAGAGTATGGACATACTTCGTGTGCTTCGTTAATAAGTTCTTCTCCTAATGTTACATCTATACCAGGTATAAATGTGTCTAGGATAACACTTAATTGAAAATCGCCCTCGGCGTTTTTTCCTAAAGAAACTTCTGCGCTTACAGAAAAGTTGCCTAAATCGATCTTCTGTTCTTGTGCTACATGTTGTAAAGCACTTCCATAGCATGCAGAATATCCCATGGCAAATAATTGCTCTGGGTTAGTGCCTTCTCCACCTTCTCCACCTAATTCTTTAGGAAGGGTTA
>CALGNG010000281.1 GCA_937958735.1 uncultured Aquimarina sp.
ATTTTAATGCCATAGCTAGTGTAAAAATAAACTCGGCAATAAACAACCAAGATAAGGTACTATGGGCCAAATGATGGTCCATAATTGCAGGCAATAAGAAAAATAATAGAGTGTTGATAATTAAGAAGCCTAACATTGTAGACTTATACCACTTTGGGCTATTACCCAAGAAACTTTTAAACATTATTACTTAATTTAGGTTGTAAGCAAATATAGTAAGGCTAATGCTTATAGAAAATGCCCAAATGTAGAATTAATCTTTTGCTAAAATGAAAGTGATTTTTCGGGTAATAGATGAGATTTTAATAATTAAATACGTTTCCTGATGAATGATTCTGATTTGCACCCGTTACACTTGATAATGTGTTAATTTGGTTATTTAGTTTTAAGACCCCTAATAATCCAAAGATTAAAGCTTCTTTAAATTCTATAATATTGGGATGCGGTAATATTATAGGGACTTTTATGTTTTTTTGAAGAATTTCTATTAAAAAACCATTGTAGGCACCACCACCTGTAATTAATATATTATAATCTGTTTTAGTAGTATAGCGTATAATGTCTTTGCTAATGCATTGGGCAACATGCGTTGTAAAAGTGTGTAAAATATCTTTTGGTGGGATTGAGTATTGATTTAGGATAGGTGTTATATGGTTGCTTACCCATTCGATCCCTAAAGATTTTGGAGGTTGTTTTTTATAATAGGGTAGGTGGTTTAGTTTTTCTAATAATTTAGTGTTTAAGACTCCTTGTCTAGCAAAATCACCATTATAGTCATAGGGTGCGTCTAGTTTTTCTGCATACTGGTTTAGAACTGTATTTACAGGGCAATTATCAAAAGCAATGCGATTATTGTTATGTAAGAAAGAGATATTGGCAAAGCCTCCTAAGTTAAGGCAAAAGTCATAATTAGAAAATAATAATTGGTCACCAATAGGCACTAACGGTGCTCCTTGGCCACCTAGTAATACGTCTTGTACTCTAAAATCGCAAACCACTTTTTGCTGTATAAGCTTAGCTAATCGCGGAAGATTTCCTATTTGTAAGGTATATTTATTTTGTGGTTCGTGTAATACAGTATGTCCATGGCTGCATACGGCATCCAAATTAGAGATCTTATTTTTTAGAATAAAGGTGTTAATAACCTGTGCCAGATACTCGGTATATTCTTTATTAACTAATTCCAATTCGGGAATAGATAAAGTATGACTTTTTTTAAGTTTCTCTACCCATTGTTGCGGATAAGGTATGGTCTCGCAATGTCCTAACTTAAAGTTCCATTTGTTGGAATAAGAAAAATATATATCGGCAATGTCTATGCCGTCTAAAGAAGTGCCAGACATTATCCCAAGAACATGTGTTGTTTTCATAAGTTAAAAATAAGAGTTCTAATTATAAATTATTGAAATTTAAAAAAGGAATAGCAGTTAAATCTATTAGAAATTGTTTTCTGTAAAAGTTGTATTTTTCGGCTATGATTAAAGCGACTAATATACACAAGCATTACGGAGAGCTAGAAGTGCTAAAGGGTGTAGATTTACATATAGAAAAAGGAGAAATTGTAGCTATTGTTGGTCCATCGGGAGCAGGAAAAACCACCTTACTTCAAATTTTAGGAACTTTAGATGTAAAAGATAAGTTGTCTAATAGCCAGTTAACTATTAATGGGGTAGAGAATGATAAGTTGTCGGAAAAAGAGCAAGCTAAATTTAGAAATGAAACTTTAGGCTTTATTTTTCAATTTCATCAATTATTACCAGAGTTTACGGCATTAGAAAATGTATGTATTCCTGCTTTTATAAAGGGAACGCCTAAAAAAGAGGCAGAACAGAAAGCTAAAGAGTTATTAGATTTCTTGGGGCTATCTCATCGTATTAATCATAAACCAGATGCCATGTCTGGAGGAGAGCAACAACGTGTTGCGGTAGCGAGAGCTTTAGTTAATAGTCCTAAAGTAATTTATGCAGACGAGCCTTCGGGGAATTTGGATAGTGAGTCGGCTAATAATCTGCATCAGTTATTTTTTACTTTAAGAGAAAAGTTTGGACAAACCTTTGTTATTGTAACGCATAACAACGAATTTGCTAATATGGCAGATCGTAAGTTGGTAATGAGAGATGGTAATTTAGAAATCTAATCAAGGTATAAAGGGATCATGAAAAAAATGAATAAAAGGGAATTGAAGGATTTCTTAGACGAAAAGGCTTTGTTTTACGAAACTCCTGATTTTTTAGATACAGACCCTATCCAGATACCTGCGCAATTTACTATAAAACAAGATATAGAAATAGCGGGTTTTTTAACAGCTACTATTGCTTGGGGTAATAGAAAAAGCATTATTACTAATGCCCATAAGCTTATGGATATTATGGGTAATGCTCCTTACGATTTTGTTAAAAACTTTAACGAAGAAGAGGATTTAGAGCATTTTAATGGTTTTGTACATCGTACTTTTAACAGTATCGATGCTGTTTTTTTTATGAAAGGGCTACAGCATTTGTATACAGAATACGAGAGTATGGAAGACTTTTTTGTGCAGTATAAAGATTTCGATCGTTTAAATGATGCAATATTTCACTTTAAAAAATATTTTTTCTCTATTCCACATCCAGATAGAACTCAAAAACATATTGGAGATCCTGTAAAAAAATCGTCCTGTAAAAGAATTAATATGTTTTTTAGATGGATGGTTCGATCTAATATACAAGGTGTGGATTTTGGTATTTGGAAGACAATTTCTACAGCTCAGCTATCTTGCCCGTTAGATGTGCACTCTGGTAACGTTGCACGTAAGTTAGGTTTGCTTACAAGAAAACAGAACGATGCTAAAGCATTATTGGAGTTAGATACTGCTTTACGAAAAATGGATGCTTCCGATCCTGTAAAATATGATTATGCGTTATTTGGTTTGGGTGTGTTTGAAAAATTTTAAAGACAAATATCTTCGGTGTGTTTTTTTATTTTGTTTATAGTGAGTGGCTTATTTTCGTAAGAGAATACTACTTCTTTATACTTTTCTTTCATTTGTGGCTCAATATAATCCGTAGTAGAAAGCATGATAACATAGATTTTTTTAGGGAAATTAAGAGAACTAAAAACTTCTAGAAAATTCCAACCATTAGAAGCGGGCATATTAATATCTAAAAAAATAATACAGGGTAATTCTTCCTTTACAGCTTGGAACGATTTTAGATATTCAAGAGCTTCATCTGTATAGTTAAAGGTTTTAATAGAGGTAAAAAGTTTAGATCGCTTAGCTAAACGTTCGTTTATAATAGTAGTTGGTTTATCGTCGTCGATAAACATAATATTTTGCAACATTGTAAGGACTTAAATGTATTTGAAACTAAAATACAGAAGTCTACATCAATAAAGCAACTTTTTAGGCATTACTTTTGTATGAATTATTAGTCTAAAACGTTATGTTGTAGGAGAAATCTGTATATATGTATTTAATGAAAAAATTTCTTGTAATATTAGCTGTGCTTTGCTTTAGTTTTCCTAAATCAATACAGGCTCAGGTAGATAATTCTGAAAAACCAATAACTATAAATTTTGATGCATTATCAGGACAAAAACCTGTGGAAAGGTTAAATACCCCACCTGCTGATTATACGATTAAAAATCCCGATTTTAATGTTGAATTACCTAGTATTGAATTACCGCTAACTTCATTAAACTTATCTCCGGAGGCTAAGAGTGGTTTTAATACCAATAGTTTACTGGATTGGAAAGGTTTTGGAAAACTACCGC
>CALGNG010000282.1 GCA_937958735.1 uncultured Aquimarina sp.
CTACTCCATCCCCTAATTCTGCATCTTTTCTACCATTTAATACTCCTGCAACAGGAGAATGGTTTACCGTTGAAAGAAACTTTACAATAAGCAACAGAAATATAGGACGTCTTACTTTTAACTTTAGAGATCAAGACAACGTAGGAATAACAGGAAGACAAGTCTTTTATATTGATAATCTACAAATTTTCCCTGTAGAAGATCGATAATAAATTGCACAAGATATTTAATCTTTACAAAAAAAGCAGAGCAATAATTGAACGTTGCTCTGCTTTTTAATTTGTTATATATTAATATTTAAAATAACATAAAGCTGTAACCAAAAGACCCAGCCCAATTAAGTTATCTTAGATTATAGATGCTTAAATTAAAAAGCCTTGATAAGAATAATTATTCTTATCAAGGCTTTTTAATTTACCCAATTTCGCAACAAAACTAGAACACTCTGTCTATTTCCCAAGTCTCTAACAACTCTTTTACACGTTGTACAAATTGCCCTCCTAACGCACCATTAACCACTCTATGGTCGTAAGAGTGGGATAAAAACATCCGTTTACGAATCCCTATAAAATCGCCTTCTGGTGTTTCGATTACGGCGGGTACTTTTCTAATAGCTCCTAAAGCCAATATACCTACCTGTGGCTGATTAATTATAGGCGTTCCCATAACAGTCCCAAAACTACCTATATTAGTTACTGTATAGGTGCCATTTTGCACTTCGTCTGGTTTTAAATTGTTAGATCTAGAGCGATTCGCTAAATCGTTTACTGTTTTGGCCATACCTACCAAGTTTAACTGATCTGCGTTTTTAATTACAGGCACAATTAAATCTCCATTTGGCAAGGCTGCGGCCATTCCTATATTAATAGATTTTTTCTTAATAATTTTATCTCCTTCTAAAGAAACATTCATCATCGGAAATTCTTTTAAAGCTTGAGCAATAACTTCCATAAAAATTGGAGTAAAGGTTAACTTCTCTCCTTCTCTCAACTGGAATTTATCTTTTACTTTAGCCCTCCAGTTCCAAATATTAGTTACATCTGCTTCTATAAAAGATTGCACGTGTGCAGAAGTGGCTAGAGAATTTGTCATGTGATGGGAAATCATTTTCCCCATACGCGTCATCTCTATAATTTCGTCTTCTCCAGATATAATTGTTGGTACAATTTCTTGCTTACCTGTTTTGCTAGACTCAGTATTTTTTTCAGCAGAAATCGCTACTACTTTATCTGTATTTTGTTTAAACTGACTAGTCTCTACTTTGGTAGTATTATTAGAAGAAATATAATTTAAAATATCATGTTTGGTAACACGCTCCCCTACTCCTGTCCCAATTATACCATCTAATTCTTTAGAAGTAATCCCTTCTTGGTTAGCTATATTCTTAACCAATGGGGAGTAAAACCTTCCTACGTTATTGGTAACAGGTACACTTATTTGATTTGTACTAACTACTTGTTCTATTTGTTGTTCTATATCTTCTACAGAGGCTTCTACTTCTTTTTGGATTTTAGAATTCACTTTATCCTTAGAGTCATCCAAAACAACGTCTGTATCTATAATGGCTATTACTTGCCCAACAGATACAACTTCGCCTTCTTCAAAAAGCTTTTCCCTAAGTATACCTTCTATTTCGCAAGGCACTTCTGTATCTACTTTATCTGTAGCAATTTCTAGTATAATATCATCTGCATCAATGGTGTCTCCTACATCTTTTAACCATGTGGTAACCGTCGCTTCTGCAACACTTTCTCCCATTTTGGGTAGTTTCAATTCGTACTTTGCCATTTATCCGATTTTTACTTAAGCTAATGTAAATATTATTACTTAGTTTTTTTTAAAGTATTACAAAGAAATCACTTGTCCACGACCTATACTGGTGTCACTTCCCATGGCTATTTTACGGTTAGGGAGCAAAAAGCGAAAACAATATAAGCTATGGCAATTACTCTGAACTAAAAGTATAGCTTGACTATAGCTAATTTGGCTTACATCTAAATAACAAAGTGTTGGAAACTTAAGTTTAGTATTTCCATAGACTTCATTTACGGTAGTCAAACTGGTAAAAACACCCGTTTTTTGTTTTATCAATACGGGTAAATCTTTATTTTCAGAAAGTATTACTGCCTTTTTAAAAGGAATATCTAATGTTTCCTCTTTCGATTTTTTGAAAATGGAAATTAATTGAATCCCAAAAAAAATAATATTATTAAAGACATAAGAGGCTTTAAAATGTTTTTTGTAAAACAACTTCATCGCACCATAAAAACGCTTTCTATACACCGCATCTTTCATGGTGCTTTCCCCTTTAAAATGAATTACTTTTTCGGATCCGTAATAATAATTTTCATATCCTAATTTTTCAATAGTATAAGACAAATCTATATCTTCTCCATACATAAAGTAGCGCTCGTCGAATCCTCCTGCTTCTTGGTAAACTTTTCTTTTTATTAGCATAAATGCCCCTACAAAAATAGATGCTTTTCCTTCTTGATCTTTATCTATAGAATTTACATAATAAGGAGCTACCTTTTGGAATCGATTACCCAAAATTTTACCTACAGAAACTAATAAAGTAGGTAAATTACGTTTACTTTCTGGCAAAAAACACCCTTTACCATCTATTAACTGAACTCCTAAAATTCCTAGATTAGGGAGTAATTGTGCTTTTTGTAGTGTGTTTACAAAAGTAGTTTCGGAAACTACCGTATCTGGATTTAGTATGCATACATACTCTCCTTTAGCAATAGCTACAGCCTGATTATTGGCTTTAGAAAAACCAACATTATCTTTATTTTCTATAAGTTGTGCTTGGGGATAATTGGTTTTCACCATTTCGCAACTATCGTCGGGAGAATTATTGTCTACTACTATAATTTCTGCCTCCAGACCTTCGATACTTTTAAATACACTTTGCAAGCACAGGTCTAAGAAAGGTCTTACATTATAATTAAGAATAATTACGGATAACTGCATTTTAAAATTTTAAAGCATTTTCTAACGGAATGCGATTGGTAATACTTCTACCCAAAGTAATTTCGTCCGCAAACTCAATTTCGTCGTTTACTCCTATTCCACGAGCTATGGTAGACATTTGGATTGTTACGCCTTTTAATTGCTTGTATATATAAAAGTTTGTGGTATCACCTTCCATAGAAGCACTTAAAGCAAAAATTAGTTCTTCTATTTCGCCGTTAGTAATGCGTGTAATTAATTCGTTAATTTTTAAATCATGCGGGCCAATACCATCCATAGGACTAATCTTGCCACCTAATACATGGTACAAACCTCTAAACTGACTGGTATTCTCTATAGCCATTACATCTCTTACATCTTCTACAACACAAACAATTTTTCGGTTCCGATGAGAGCTTGCACAAATTTCGCAAAGTTCCACATCGCTAATATTAAAGCATTCTTTACAATGCTTTATTTTTGTTCTCATTTGATGCAATGCGGAGGCCAAATGTTCTGTTTGGCTTTGTGGTTGCCTTAATAAGTGAAGTACCAACCGGAGAGCC
>CALGNG010000283.1 GCA_937958735.1 uncultured Aquimarina sp.
ATAGAACAAATAGATCGTGGGTACGAAGATATAGATGGGCGTTTACGATCTATAGGAGCCAAAATAGAACGCATTGCATAAAAAATAAGATTACTTTTTTTATTTTATAAATGCTAATAGGCTTTATTTTAATGTAAAATGCTAAGATTAATATAGTACAGACAGTCCTAAAAAAACAATTATAAAAAAATCAAAAAGATTTTATACAAAAAAACCGCAAGAGCTCTTAAAATAGCTCTTGCGGTTTTTTTATTATAAGGGATAATTATCCCACTGTACTGGTTCTAAAAATATTGCCCTATACCAAACACAAAACCATTAGTAGCATTATCGGTAAGCCCATAACCATAATCCAACCTAAATACCGCATTAAAAATACGTTTATGTATAAAGCGTATCCCTACTCCTGGGTAAACTCTAAAATTTTGAGAATCTCCAAAATCGCCAAACTCCCCTCCTGGATTACGCCAACTACCAGCATCTATAAATATATTAGATTGTACCGAAAACCATTTTTTATCCACCAAAGTATGCCTGTATTCGGTATTTAAAACAATTACTCCCGTCCCCCTATCTATTGTATTTCCAACCCCTCTTACGTTTAGATTATTATCTACCGCAAATGGTGCAAATGGAGAATCGTCGTTATTGGCTAGTCCTAATCGTAAACGGTTAGCCCAATTTCCTTTTTTAGCTATTCGTTTGTAATAAAAAAAATCGTTAAAAAAAATGGTAAAAGACGGTAACACATTATCTGTACTAATAACATGCTGAAAATTTAAGACACTTCTAAAACCCGATACATACTGGTAATAATAATCTAAATTATTATAGTCATAAATTAATTTTAATAGAATTTTATCTACCACAAAATCCTGTGGCACCTCGGATGCTGTTGCTCCATCAAGATATTCATAATCTTCTGTAAAAAAAGAGCCTCCTAGCTCTATACGATGTTTTAAATTAAATTGAAACAGCCCCAAAAGTTCGTAAGACACATTATTATATCTATAATTAGCTGTCCCACTATCTAAAAAAACAGGTTCTTTTGTGGTTAAATTAGCATAATTAAAACCTAATCCAAACCGCTTGGTTATTAACTGTGGCGCCTTAAAATTAACAGCTATAGAGTTAAAAATATCGTGCTGAAACAAGCCTCCTAATGTAATGTTACGTCCTAAAAAATTATATTCGTAAACTCCTGCCTGCACTGCTAACTCCCCATCGTTAGTATTGTAAAAATTAACAGTGGGAATAATTGTAAAATTCTCTTGAAAACCAAAAACTACTTTATAACCTTCTTTCTTTTTTTCTACCTGAAAATAAGCATGCGAACAAGAAGGTAGTCTCTTAAGTCGCCTTACATCGTTTGCCAAAGCTAAAGAATCTGGTTGATCTCCTATTTTTATCTCTACTAACCTGCTTAAGAAACTAGACTTTGTTTTAGTATTTTCTTTAAAACCTATTGCAATAATACTTTGACACAAAGCTTTATTTATTCCTAAACATAACGTTATTAGAAACAAAGACAGTACTATACCATTTTTTTTATTTCCCATATTAAAACAAAAAATTCTGAACAAGATAATACTTGCTCAGAGTTTCCTCCTACTTAGCACACTATTTCCTGTATAAATAGAAATATTTAAAATACTTATATAAAGTAAATAACCGTTAAATTAGTTGTAAACTAAAGACTTTTCTTTAATTCAAGAAAAGTCTTTGTATAACCTTAACATTACAATAATATATTATCTACAAAATAGCTCTTAATCCAATGCTATAAGTTTCTCCCAATCCCTGAAAGTTTTGTCCTCTAAAAATATTCCCATAAGATACCTCTACATTAATTTTTGAGGTTACTTGATATTTACCACCAAAACCAAAGGCTGTAGAGTTTTGATCAAATTCGTTCCCCAAATCAATTAAAAACGATTGTTGTATACTTCCAAAAATGGTAGATTTGGAAGTTGGAAAATAACTTAAAAAGGCACTTAATGGTAAAAATAAACTTTCATTAGCAAAACGCTCTCCTGCATTTTCGTTAGGACTAGCATCACCAGAATCTTCTCCAAAATTAAATTTGGTATCTACTTCTGTAAAAATTTGCCATCTATTTTTCCCAAAAGTGTAATCGTAGAAAAATTTATTTTCCCAAGCAAAACTACGTTGATCCAAAAATGGAGTTTTAATTTCCTCTAATTCACCATTCCCACCAGTCTGAAACTCTCCTGTACCTGGACGAGTTTCTTTAAAAATTGGAAAAAAGAAAGAACTTGTTATAGAGAAATTTGCAATACTTCTAAATGGCTGAAATCTAATCGATGGCGCTATAGTCGTAAAGCCGCTTCGTGTCGAAACCTCATCATCTAAAAAGCGAAGCACCCCTAAAGCATCATGAAAACTATTTCCACCAACTTGTGTAGACCTAACTTGAAATATTAAACCCACATTAAGCCTTGAGTTATTACTTATACCAGTATAAATTTCGTTTGTATTAGTAAAAAAAGTTTGTCTTATTACATCACCTTTTTTAGATCCCGGTCCTGTTTGCTCGGTTTGGGTATATAAACTATTAAAAAATTTAATATCCCACTGCCCTTTAGCTAATAATTTAGAAGGGGTAAAAGTTTGTACATTAGACTTACCTTCTTGCGAAAGTGCACCAGATATCATACCTAAAGAAATACTTGCTAATAATAGTAATTTTTTCATTTTGTGTTAACTTAATAATGGTTTTATATATACATTTAATTTATCCGAATAATATAAAATATTATACTAATCTCCCCTTAAGTCGAAAGATCTATCGTAGCTTACAAATGCCATAAAGTTCAAAAACAAAAAGCTTTTATATGGGTAACAGTTACAAATAACTACCTTTGCTAAAATTTCTAAATGTATATCTTTAACATCACCACCAATATTGCAAACGAGATTGAAGAAGAATGGCTTCAATGGATGCAAAACACCTTTATTCCTGCAATGTTAGAAACTAATAAATTTAACAAAGCCCTTCTTTCTAAAGTACAAGTAGAAGAAGAAATGGGTGGAGTTACCTACAGTACCCAGTATTTTGCTATGAATAAGAGTGATGT
>CALGNG010000284.1 GCA_937958735.1 uncultured Aquimarina sp.
GTGTAAGGGCTGTTGGTTGCGATAATTATTTAATGGCATTAAATTTTTAAGTAACTCTACCTGTTCTAGAGACACGGTAATAGGAGTTTTTAAAATAAACCACTTAACTCCCTCGCTACAAGGTGGAGTGGTAAGAGAGCCAGTGTAGCTAAAGTATCCTTTTTCTATAGGTAAACTATTATTAATATTAAAAGTAGAATTAACCTCTTTAGTTTCGTTTATTTTTAAAGGCAAAAAGCTCTCTAAAAATTCAAAAGGCGCACTACTTTTACCTTCCTTAGCCATAATAGAAAGTACAACATACTGTCCAGAATCATCCAAATGCACCAAATGGATTTCTAAAGGGTACCTAATACCATCTATAGTATGTTCTGCAGGTTCATGAAAGTGAAATTGCTTTAAAGCGTATTTAATTCCATTTAACTTCAAGAAATCTCCTTTCTCAAAGTTATACTGTATAGTATGTCCATTATTGGTAACATCGTGGATTTTGGTGTTTTTTGCGTATTGTAGATCTAAAGGCTTAGATTCTAAGTTTAGCTTATAATTTACAATATTAATAGGAGACTGGAACTTACCTCCACATTCCGAATTAAGTTCTATTTCGTTCCAATGCTTTGGGCCAGTTTCTCCATTATAGCTCCAATGTTGGTTATGTAATGTTGTAGAATCTTGCTTTTTTACTTCTTGTTTTTTTTGGCAAGAATAAAGTGAAAAGAGAATAATAATAGTAGAAAAAAAACGGGTCATAAATAAAAATATTAGGGGATTGTAAAATTAAGCTTTAGCAAGTATATAAAACCAGAAAAACAAAGAAAAAGCAGTCCACAGGATGATATTTTAGTAGTATTAAATAAACAGATAAAAAGCCGTACTTTTGCAGAAAATAAAAAAACCCTCGTAATGAGTTCTATTGTAGCAATTGTAGGTCGTCCCAATGTTGGAAAATCCACTTTTTTTAATCGATTAATACAGCGTAGAGACGCTATTGTTGATTCTGTAAGTGGAGTAACCCGAGATCGCCATTACGGAAAATCCGAATGGAATGGTCGTGAATTTTCCTTAATAGATACAGGGGGATATGTCCTAGGTAGCGATGATATTTTTGAAACAGAAATAGATAAGCAAGTAGAATTGGCTATAGATGAAGCAGATGCTATAATTTTTATGGTAGATGTGGAAGCAGGAGTTACTGGGATGGACGAAGATGTAGCCACCTTACTACGTAAAGTAAAAAAACCTGTATTTTTAGTAATAAACAAAGTAGATAACGGTAAACGTTTAAACGACGCAGTAGAGTTTTACAGTCTAGGTTTAGGAGAATATTACACCATAGCAAGTATTAATGGAAGTGGAACAGGAGAATTATTAGATGCTCTAGTAAAAGCTTTACCAGAAGAGGAAGTAAGAGAAGAAGAGGAGGAATTACCTCGTTTTGCTGTAGTAGGAAGACCTAATGCAGGAAAATCTTCCTTTATAAATGCCTTAATAGGCGAAGAGCGTAATATAGTTACAGATATTGCTGGTACAACAAGAGACGCTATAGATACCAAATACAACCGTTTTGGGTTCGATTTTAATCTAGTAGATACAGCAGGGATTAGAAGAAAAGCTAAAGTTAAGGAGGACTTGGAGTTTTATTCTGTAATGCGTTCTGTAAGGGCTATAGAGCATGCAGATGTATGTATACTAGTAGTAGATGCCACACGCGGGTTCGATTCGCAAGTGCAAAACATTTTTTGGTTAGCAGAAAGAAATAGAAAAGGAATTGTAATTTTAGTAAATAAGTGGGATTTAGTAGAAGATAAAGCTACCAATACAGTTAAAGAATTTGAAACCCACATACGTAAACAAATAGAACCTTTTACCAATGTTCCTATTGTGTTTATTTCTTCTATAACAAAGCAGCGTATTTATAAAGCTATAGAAACAGCAGTAGAGGTGTATAAGAATAGATCCAAAAAGGTTAAAACAAGTGTGATGAACGATACAATGCTACCTATTATCGAAAATTATCCACCGCCAGCATTAAAAGGAAAGTTTGTAAAAATTAAGTATTGCATGCAATTACCTACTCCCCAACCTCAATTTGTCTTCTTCTGTAATCTGCCACAATATGTTAGAGATCCTTATAAGAGGTACGTAGAGAACCAGTTACGAAAAGAGTTTGATTATACTGGAGTTCCAATAAGTGTGTATTTCAGAAAAAAATAAAATAATTTATGTAAAAAAAAATATTTCAAAATAAAAAACGTATTTATTTTTTGTAAAAATCATGTTTCGTGTACTTTATCTAGATATTCATTCATTTTATCTAAAAAAAGAAGATTTATTAGCTGTAAAATTTGAATGAATCTTATCTTTGTAAGAAAGTAACCACAACAGAGTAATTATGAAAAAAATTATTTTATTAATAAGTTTATTTGGAATCCTCTTAAACTTAAGTGCTCAAAATTTTGCACATGTAACCGTTTGGAAAGCGGAAGCCCGTAGCGGAGGGACGTACATAGGTATAGCAGAAGATAAATTTGATGCAGAAAATGTTATTGAAGAAATTGATTTTGAAAACCAAGGAACCAAGTATGCTATTGTAGGAAAAGAGATAGGACAAATTAAAATTAACCTATACGATGCGGTTAGTGCAAAAGAAGATTTTGTAAGTGACCATTCAGAATTAGAATATAGATATATTACAGAAATAGAAATGATTTCTTTGGAATATGTCCAAGACGATAATTTAAAAATGGCAATCCAGTTTTATAAAAATGCGAGTAGTGTAAAAAGCGAAAGCCTTATTAGAGAGCATTTAAAAGCATTACACGAAAATTATTCTAAATATGTTTTTTACGAAAACGAAAGTTTGCTACTTGTAGGATATTCAGAATAAAATGCTACTTATTAAAATACAAAAAAGACCGTCTATACAATTAGACGGTCTTTTTTGTTAAATTAACGGTTCTTGTTAGAAATTTATAAGAGTTATTTATTTTATACTTTTAAAACTACTCTGTATCTAGCTTTTCCTTCCTCTAAATGGGAAATAGCTTCTTTTACGTTGTCCATTTCAAACTCCTCTACAATAGGGTAGATATCGTGTCTTACACAAAAATCTAGCATTGTTTTCATAGTAACAGGACTTCCTGTAGGACTTCCACTCACCGCTTTTTCGCCAGCAATAAGAGAAAAAGCGGGAATGTCCATAGGTTCTAAAACAGCCCCCACAGTATGGAAAGTTCCCTTAGGCGCTAAAGTTTGTAAATAAGAATTCCAGTCCAAACTTACATTAGTGGTGTTAATAATAAAATTTAGCGTACCAGCAATACTTTCTAACTCTTCTGGTTTAGTAGAGTTAATAACCTTAGTTGCTCCCATTTCTAAAATAGCATCGGTTTTATCTGGATTAGAACTAAAAGCAACCACCTCGCAACCCCATTTGTTTAAAAACTTTAGAGCTAAATGCCCTAAACCACCAATACCAATTACACCAACCTTGTGGGTAGGTAAAACACCAGCCAATAAAATAGGACTAAAAACAGTAATTCCACCACATAATAAAGGGCCTGCCTTTTTTAAATCTATACCCTTTGGTAGAGGAATAGCCCAGCTCCAATGTGCACGAACATAATCGGCAAAACCACCTTGCCTGCCCACAATAGTTCCTTGTAGACTACTACATAAATGTTGGCTACCTTCCATACATTCGTTGCAATGCGAACAAGAATCTGCATTCCAGCCCACACCTACTAAATCTCCAACTTTTAAACCCTTAGTATACTTTCCTAGTTTTACAACTTCTCCCACAATTTCATGCCCAGGTACAATAGGATATTGGGTCATTCCCCAATCATTATTCATCATACTTAAATCCGAGTGGCAAAGTCCACAATAATGGATTTTTATATCGACTTCTTCGTCACCTACCTCAGGCATTTCGTAGGTATATTTACTCAATTGACCTCCTTGTTCTAGGACAGCATGTGCATTTATTTTCATAATATTTTTTTATGTCTTAAAGGTAAAAAAGTTAATAGAGTACAAGTGTTAATAGAATGAAAATAAAATAGGATAATTTTATTTTTTTTTGCTGTAAATATTAACTTTTAACTATAATAGCCCTAATTTAGTTTTTCAATTTTAAGTTTTTTTTATGAATATTCCTGAGACAAAATTACCACGTGTAGTAATCATTGGAGGAGGTTTTGCTGGTGTAGCAATAGCCAAAAATTTGGTGCGTCATAAAAGTTTTCAGATTGTATTATTGGACCGTCAAAATTACCATACGTTTCAGCCTTTGCTGTATCAAGTATCTACATCTTCTTTAGAAGCAGATTCTATAGCTTATCCATTACGAAAAATAATAAAACGTGGAAAAAACACTTTTTTTAGGATGGCAAATGTTACAGAAATTCGTCCAGAAACAAAAGAGGTAGCTACTAGTATAGGAGATATAAAATACGATTACTTAATTATCGCAACAGGAGCAAAAACCAATTTTTTCGGAAATAAAGTCATAGAAAAAAATGCTATGCGAATGAAGAGTCTTCCGCAGGCCTTAAATCTAAGAAGTTTAATGCTGGAAAATTTAGAACAAGCAGTAATTACTACAGACGAAATCAAGCGAAAAGAGTTACTTAATTTTGTGATTGCAGGAGCAGGGCCTACAGGAGTAGAGTTAGCTGGTGGTATAGCAGAGTTGCGAGCCAATGTTTTACCAAGAGATTATCCTGATATGGATTTTTCTCAAATGCAAATACATTTAATAGAAGGAGCTGGTAGGGTATTGCCACCAATGAGTCCTAGAGCAAGTAAAAGTGCAGAGAAATTTTTAAAAAATTTGGGTGTAAATATTCACCTAAATACTATTGTTAAAAATTACGAAGGTAACTTGGTAACCACCAATACAGATTTAAAATTGAATACCGCTACTTTTGTATGGTCTGCAGGAGTAACGGGTGCCCCAGTAGAGGGTGTAAAGGCAGATAGTATTATAAAAGGGGCTAATAGATATAAAGTAAACGAGTATAATAGAATACACGGATACCAAGATGTTTTTGCTATAGGCGATATAGCATTAATGAAAACCAAAGATTATGATCGAGGTCATCCTATGGTAGCGCAACCCGCCATACAACAAGGAGTACATCTAGCCAAAAATTTAGTAAGAATTAGTAAAGGGCAAAACCCAGAGCCTTTTAAATATTATGATAAGGGATCTATGGCTACAGTAGGAAGAAATAAGGCTGTAGTTGATATGGGAAAACTTCGTTTTGGAGGATTTTTTGCATGGTTTGTCTGGATGGTTATCCATTTGTTATTTTTAGTAGGATTTAGAAATAAGCTAGTTACCCTTTTTAATTGGGTATACAATTATATTAATTTTGATAAAGCTTCAAGGTTAATTATTAGGCCTTTTAAAAATGAAGAAGTTATAGATCATGTATAGATCTGTAAAACACTAGGTATATAAAAGGGCATTAATTTTATCAAAAAATTAATGCCCTTTTTTGTTGTCGTTTATTTTTAAAATACGAGCCTCTCTTTATTTGGTTTTTAATAGCCTAATAAAAGATGTATTAACAAGACTAATTTTTAAGATCAATACCCTATTGTAGGTAGTCTGTACTTTTTTATTTAGCTATAAATTTATAATACATAAAATGATTATTTATAAGTCATAACCTTTTAGTTTTTTAAGCTGAGGTTTAAATATAATTTTTTCCTCAATTTCGGAGATTAATTTCCTAGCTTGGCTTAAAGGATGGTTCTCGAAATTCATATCATGTACGGGTTCTTCCGATCTATTCATAAGCGTTCCTTTCTTAAAATTACTTCTGTAAGGATCTATAAACCAATTTTCTTTAAGATTTATAATTCCTTCTTTCATTAAGCGTTCTCTAATAGTAGAATCTCTTAACCCTACATCTTCAATTTCTGGAGCTTGTATTTTTATTACATAGCTACAGTTTTTAAACGGAATGGTTAACGATGCCAAATAAACTATTCCGGATGGTTTTTGAGGGATTTTAAAAATAGTACGTATAGCCTTATAAGTACTTAATTCAGAAAAATCGGCTTGGATTAAGCCTCCGTTATGTTGTATAATTTGCCCTCTATAAAAATCTCTAACCAAATCTATTTTTTTTAACGAAGGTAAGTCGGGCTCCGATTCAAAATAATTTAGAGATAAAAAAAGAGTTTGCTCTGGGTTTTCCCATTGGATTATATTTTTAGTACTGTTCTTTTTTTTCCATCCAAAATCGGGAATTGTAATGGAGTTGATGTTTGATTTTCTTCTATTAAAAAAACGGATCATTTTATTCTAGATTCTAGTTAGTGGTGTGGATTAAACCTATAAGTCGTAATCTATAAAAGAATACTACATTTTAATATTAATATAGTATCAAAATTTATACATACGTGGTTTTAATAGCAAGTATCAAATTTTGGATACAAGTTTAATTTGTGATTAAAAACACACCATAATCTAGATATTTTTAAAATAAATTTTGTTTATTCAATTCGTTCATATTTATCAATTCGTTCAAAATTATCTCCACCATCTAATAAAGTATATTCTTGAATTTGTTCAGAATTGTTATTAGTAAAAGTAATAGAACTTATATAATTTGTATCACCATCATCCAATATTATTCGATACTCGGAATTCGATATTTTTTCCCAGTTTCCAGAATTGTCAACTAATTTATCACAACCATTATCAGAGTTTGGTTCAAAAAAAGTATCAAGGATCTTTCCGTCAATTTGGAATTCTAAAGTGTTTTGTAATTCACATTTAGATATTTCCTGTTTTACTTCGTTTTCATTAAGTTCTGTAACTTTCCATTTTCCAATTATTGGATCCAGATTATTTGTAATAATATTGTTATCATCATTGTTACTGCAAGCAATAATTGTTAATAATAATGCAATGGAATAAATTAGTTTTTTCATGTCTATAAGTTTTAGTTAGTATTTAGAGTTACTTATTATTAGTTTGTTTACGCTGCTATATCGACTGTAAATTAGATTACTATAAAAAACTTTTAATTGTATGTCTAATTTTACCTTGAAAAGATATTGTATTTAAACTAATTTTATCAAAACCATTAATAATATTTTAACTCTTAATTTTTGAAGTGCAGAAAGAGTTTTTTAATTCAAATATGTTTTTTAGTTTTTTACAACAAAAACATACACACGCTTTTTTTAATAAAACCGAACGACCTTGATTTGATAGCGCAGAATTGCATTCTGTGCCTACAACGGGTATAAAACAAATAAAAGAACAGCGTAATAAGTTTAAAATAAGTTATAATTATCTATTACTACACTTTACAAAGTATTTATGTTTATTTTAGGATATAATGATTTGGAGCAGTAAAAAAGAAGTGCCAGTAGTAATTATTGGAGGCGGTCTAGCGGGTTTAGTAAGTGCTTTACATCTTGCTTTAAAAGGAGTAGAAGTCCTACTAATAGAAAAAAACAGCTATCCCTTACACAAAGTATGTGGCGAGTATATTTCTAACGAAGTATTACCTTACTTAAACTCTTTAGGGATCGACCCCTTAAAAATGGGAGCCGTAGCGATATCAAAATTTGTATTAACAACACCATCTAACAAGTTATTAAAGACAAAGCTGCCTTTAGGGGGTTTTGGGATGAGTCGTTATTTGTTAGACCACACACTGGCTAAGAAAGTCCAAAATGCAGGTGTAAATATGGTGCAAGACGTCGTAATAGATGTCGAGTATCAGAACAATAAATTTTTGGTGAAAACTAAAAATAACGGACACTTAACCGCTAATATAGTTTTAGGTGCTTATGGGAAACGATCTAATTTAGATGTAAAATTTAACCGTCCCTTTATAAAAAATAAATCGCCTTATTTAGCCGTTAAAGCGCATTATACTGGTAGTTTTCCAGCAGATGTTGTAGCTATTCATAATTTTGAAGGTGGCTACTGTGGTGTGTCTAGAGTAGAGGATAATAAAATTAATATTTGTTATATTACTAACTATAAAACCTTTCAGGAATTTAAAAGCATTCCCGATTTTGAAGCCCAAGTTGTTTTTAAAAACGAGGCATTAAAAAAGCTATTTAAAACAAGTAAACTTGCTTTCGAAAAGCCTTTAAGTATTAGCCAAATCTCCTTTGATATAAAAAAACCCGTAGAAAATCATATTTTAATGTGTGGAGATACAGCAGGGATGATTCATCCTTTATGTGGAAACGGAATGGGGATGGCCATACACTCGGCAAAATTAGTGTCCGAATTGGTAATACCATATCTAAATGGCGAAATTAAATCCAGAGCAGATTTAGAACAACAATATTCCCAAGCATGGAATAGTAATTTTTTAAAACGAGTAAAAACAGGTAAATTATTGGCAGAATTGTATAACAACAATAGTTTATCGCAAATAGTAATGGGAACCCTGAAATTTTTCCCCAAAATATTGACCAAGATTATAAAAAGAACCCACGGGAAACCCCTAAAAGCAGTAATTGTATAATGATAAGTACCAAACATAGAAGTGAGCTGTCCGAGGATATGGACGACTTTGATTTTTCTGGGCCAGTG
>CALGNG010000285.1 GCA_937958735.1 uncultured Aquimarina sp.
AGCCATAGCCTCTGCAGCCGTGGCAGATTATAGACCCAAGCATTGTGCAGACCAAAAAATGAAAAAGAAAGAGGGAGACTTGTCTATAGAATTAGAACGTACTACCGATATCTTAAAATGGATGGGAGATCATAAGAAAAATCAAATATTAGTTGGTTTTGCTTTGGAAACCCAGAACGAATTGGAAAATGCAAAAGGGAAGTTAGTCCGTAAAAACTTAGACTTAATTGTTTTAAATTCATTAAACGATAAAGGAGCTGGTTTTAAGGGGAAAACAAATAAAGTAACTTTTGTAAATCATAAACAAGAAATTAAAGCGTTTGATCTAAAGTCTAAAGCAGAAGTAGCCAAAGACATACTTAACGAAATACAATTATTGAAAAATGCGTAAACTAAGCGGTGTCCTTTTATTTACATTACTAAGTGTATTAAATTTTAATGCACAAGAATTTAGAAGTCAAGTTAGTATTAATGCAGAACAGACAGGACAGCCCAATCTATCGGTTTTTAAAACCTTAGAGAAAGCATTGCAAGAATTTATAGATAATACAAAATGGACAGACACGGAGTATAAGCCTCAAGAGCGTATTCCGTGTTCGTTTTTTATTAATATCGTAAAGTACGACAATAACAACTCTTTTGAAGCAACCATACAAGTGCAAGCTTCTAGACCTGTATACAATTCGGGGTACAGTACTACGTTAGTAAACTTTAACGACAAAGAATTTAATTTTGATTACCTAGAGTACGAGCCTTTAATTTATAGTGAAAATTCTAACGAAGGGAATTTAATATCTGTTGTAACTTATTACTTATTTACTATACTAGGAATAGAAGCCGATACACTTAAAGAATTAGAAGGTACCGATTATTACCAAAAAGCAAAACAAATAGTAAACATAGCACAATCTTCTGGTGGTGGTGCAGGTTGGAATGTTTCCTCTGGTACCCAATCTCGTTACCGTTGGAACGAGGATATATTATCTGGGGCTTTTACAGATTATAGAAAAGCAATGTATCTATATCATTTTAAAGGTTTAGATCAGATGTCTAACGATCAGAAAAAAGCAAAAAAATCCATAGTAGAATCCATAAAATTATTAAAAGAAGTAAATAACAAACGTCCAAATTCGTTTGTTTTTAGAACATTTTTTGACACTAAATCTAACGAGATCTCTAAAATATTATCTGGAGGACCCAAAACAGATGTTGCCAAAACAATAGAAATCTTACAATCATTATCCCCTGCCTACTCAAAAGATTGGGATGCTATAAATATTAAGTAAAATTTTACATCACGCATCCTTTTTTTCGCTCTTGCATAATAGTATCTTTATAATCTAAAATTTTAGAAGTTGCTACAAAAACTATCGGTTCAGAATTTTGCGTTAATAGAATCCCTCAATGTTGATTTCGAAAGTGGTTTAAGTACCATAACAGGAGAAACAGGAGCAGGTAAATCTTTGCTTTTAGGAGCTTTGGGTTTAATTATAGGTAAGAGAGTAAATACCTCTGTAATCCAAAACACAGAAAAAAAATGTGTTGTAGAAGCCGTTTTTAATATATCCGAGTATAATTTAATATCCTTTTTTAAAGAAGAAGACTTGGATTATGAAGAAGAAACCTATATCCGTAGAGAAATTCTTCCCTCTGGTAAATCACGTGCCTTTGTAAACGATTCCCCTGTAAACCTAAATATTCTTAGTAATTTAGGAAAACGATTAATAGACATACACAGTCAACATCAAACCCTAGAAATTACCACTAGCGAATTTCAATTTTATATTTTGGATGCGTTAGCCAAAACAGGAAAAGAATTAGAATCGTTTCACAGAGGATTAGCACAATTAAAAAAGGCAAAGAAAGAATTAATAGTACTACAAGATAATCAACAAAGATTTAAAGAAGAGTACAATTACAACTCACATCTATTAAAAGAGCTTGTAGAAGCTAAAATTAAGTCCAACGAACAGCAAGAACTAGAAGAGCAACAAGAAAAATTATCCAATACAGAAGAAATACAAGAGCGTTTAGCCTATACACTAGGAAACATAACAACCGAAAACCACGGAGCCTTTGAGCAATTAACCGATGCCAAAAACAGTTTAGGTAAAATAGCCCCGTACGCCATCCCTTATTCCGAGCTATTAGAACGATTATCTAGTGTATGTATAGAGTTAGACGATATACGATCTTCCTTAGAACAACAAACCGAATTAATAGACAGCGATCCCAATAAACTGCAAAGTGTTAGCGACAGATTACAACTATTATACAACCTGCAAAAAAAACATACAGTAAGTAATAATGTAGAATTAATAGAGGTACAGAAACAATTAGAAGAGAAAGTTTCGATAACAGAAAATATAAACGAAGCAATTGCAGCAGCAGAAGGCACTATTTTAGATATAGAATCCAAACTAAATATAGTAGCAGATAAAATACACACTAAAAGAGAAAAAGTATTGCCTAAATTTACTTCTAAAATAGAGAAGATATTAACCCAGCTAGGAATGCAAAATGCTCGATTTAGTCCCGTGTTGGATAGGGTAACATCTTTTAATAGTTATGGCGCAGACGATTTTCAATTACTGTTTTCTGCCAATAAAGGAGGGCAATTTGGAGTATTAAAAACCGTAGCCTCTGGCGGAGAGCTTTCGCGTATAGTATTGGCAGTAAAAATACTATTATCGGAACATATAAAACTACCTACCATTATTTTTGACGAAATAGATACAGGAGTATCTGGGGAAGTAGCTCAAAAAATGGCCAATCTATTACAAAATATGGGAAAACAACAACAAGTGTTTAGTATTACCCATTTACCACAAATAGCCGCAAAAGGACAAGTGCAGTATAAAGTATTTAAAGAAGATATTAAAAACATAACCTATACCAATCTAAAACGTTTAACTACAGAAGAGCGTATTGCAGAAATTGCAGAAATGATAGGAGGCAAACAACTAACAGAGGCAGCAAAATCCCATGCAGAATCCTTACTGATTAGCTAAAACATAGTGGGTAATTTTACTATATTTACCCTTCGAAAAACGAAAACAGATAATTATTATGTCATATAATTTATTAAAAGGAAAAAGAGGAATTATTTTTGGAGCTTTAGACGAAAATTCAATTGCTTGGAAAACAGCCGAACGTGTATTTGAGGAAGGTGGCTCGTTTGTATTAACAAACGCTCCAGTAGCAATGCGTATGGGGAAAATTAATGAGTTAGCAGAAAAAACCAATTCTAAAGTAATTCCTGCAGATGCTACTTCTATAGAAGATTTAGAAAATCTAGTAGAGCAAGCTCAAGAAATTTTAGGTGGAAAAATAGATTTCGTATTACACTCTATAGGAATGTCTGTAAACGTACGTAAAGGTCGTCACTACACAGATCTAAACTATGCTTATAGCGAAAAAGGTTGGGATGTATCGGCATTATCTTTCCATAAAGTAATGCAAACCTTATACAAAAAAGACGCTATGTCGGAGTGGGGTAGTATTGTAGCCTTAACCTATATGGCAGCACAACGTGTATTTCCAGATTATAACGATATGGCAGATAATAAAGCCTATTTAGAATCTATTGCACGTAGTTTTGGATACTTCTTTGGAAAAGACAAAAGTGTACGCGTAAATACTATTTCGCAATCTCCAACGCCAACAACAGCAGGACAAGGAGTAAAAGGATTTGATGGATTTATCGCCTATGCAGATAAAATGTCTCCATTAGGAAATGCTACAGCTTTAGATTGTGCCAACTATACTGTAACCTTATTTAGCGACTTAACAAAACGTGTAACACTTCAAAATTTATATAACGATGGTGGATTCTCTAATGTAGGAGTAAGCCAAGGAGTAATGGAGCACTTCGTAGAAGAATAATAGCACTTTATCTATATAATAAGTATAAAACCACCGATTTTGGTGGTTTTTTGCTTTTATATTATAATATTCGATCGTTGTAAAACCAAAAAATCAAACAAATAGTTATAAATTTACAGTAACAAACTAAAAACCAGCACGATGAAAAATTTATTTAAACCATTATTAACAATATTATCTTTAGGATTAGCAATGGCTAGTTGTAGTAGTGATAATGCCGATGTGGTACAGACGAATCCAGATGAAGATATCGATACTACTGCTACAATAAGATTAACAGAAGGTGGATCTGCCGATGATATGTTTTCTGCAGAAGTATTAGGAAAAGCAGGAGACACAGCTAGAGGAAGAGTTGTTTTTACTACTACAGACGGAACTCAAAGAAGACTTTATGTAACACAAACTTTACCAGGAGGTACACCAGAACCTTTCGTAATTCCTACAGAGGCAAGTGTGCAAAGAAGGTTAACTAAGCCAGACGGGTCTATAGATTTAGACGATTCCAATAAAGACAGTTTTGATTTTACTTTTGACTTATTGGTGCCAGATACTACGAGTGAAGGGGAAATTGTATATAATTTTTGGTCTACAACAGGTAGAGGGGATTTTAGAGATCCTACTAAACGTTTGTTAATTGGTGTAGGTACTATTGTAGTAAAAATTGGTGTACCCGTAGCAAATAGAATTGTAGAAGGAACTAATATAGAATTAAGAGCACCATTAGCAGATGGTAGTTCAGAAACTTTTGTGTCATTTTTTGATTTAGATAGAACTTACAGAATTAATGAAGGAGCAGAATCTTCTACTTTTTGGGATTTTGGATATTTCTTTGGAAATACAGGAAGAGCATCAATAGTTTCTGCTAACAACTACCCATCTAATATAGTAGATATTGTATCTATAGCTAATGCTGGAATAGCAGCCGATGAGCCAATGGTAATGGCAGCAGATTTAAAAAGTGTTTACTTTGTAGTAAATAACACTATAGATTTTGATAGTATTACTAATTTAACAGAATTAAACGCTGTAATAGCTAGTTCTTTTACTGTATCAGATGCAGATGCCTCTTCTCAACGAGTAACAATGTTAGAAGTAGGTAACGTAATAGAGTTTTTAGATACTTCTGGTATCAGAGGAATTATAGAAGTTGTTAGTATTGTAGAAGGAGCAGGTACTGCAGGGGTAATAACATTAAATGTTAAATCACAACCTTCGCAACCAATTATGAATGGAAGTGATATGCTGTAAAAGATATTAAGTCCAATAAAATAAAAAGACCGCTATTTAGCGGTCTTTTTGTTTTTAAATGCCTATTGTTAAATTATATCATTAATTTTATTTTTTGCAAATTCGCGAAATTTTTAATCATAACAAAAAATGCCCAAAATATCAAGTAAAGGAACGGATATGCCGCAATCGCCAATACGTAAATTGGTTCCTTTTGCAGAAGAAGCAGTAGAGGCAGGTAAAGAAATATTTTACCTTAATATTGGTCAGCCCGATATAAAAACACCACAAATAGCCTTAGATGCAGTAAAAAATCACGGTTTAACTACAATAGAGTACACACACTCTGCCGGAAACGAGAGTTTACGTAATAAACTAGCAGAATATTATGGTACACATGGTATCGAGGTAACTAAAAAAGATATTATAGTTACAACAGGAGGGAGTGAGGCTTTAATTTTTACGATGGGAAGTATAACCGATCCTGGAGACGAAATTATTGTTCCAGAACCTTTCTATGCCAACTATTATAGTTTTTCCACACAATCTACTGTAACGGTAATTCCCGTAATATCAAAAATAGAAGACGATTTTGCCTTACCTTCTATTTCCGAATTCGAAAAGCACATTACTAAAAAGACCAAAGCCATTTTAGTATGTAACCCAGGAAACCCCACAGGTTATGTATATAATAGGGATGAAATAAAAAAATTAGCGGCTTTAGCGAAAAAGTACAATTTGTTTTTAATTTCGGACGAAGTATACCGCGAGTTTGTTTACGACGATATGGTAGACCATTATTCTGTATTATAAGAAGATGGCATGGACGAACATGCTATTATAGTAGATTCTGTATCTAAAAGGTATAGCATGTGTGGTGC
>CALGNG010000286.1 GCA_937958735.1 uncultured Aquimarina sp.
ATATAGCCTTTATAATTTAAAATTATAAAGGCTTTTTTTTAACCTAAACACTGCACATCATGGGAAAAAAATTTACAGAAATTAGCAACGATTTAGCCAACTTTATATCCAAACAACACCTCTTTTTTGTGGGTACTGCAGCACAAGAAGGTCGGGTAAACATTTCTCCTAAAGGAATGGATTCTTTTAGAGTAATTAACGCTAATAAAATAGTCTGGCTTAATCTTACAGGAAGTGGTAACGAAACAGCGGCCCATTTACTAAAAGAAGACCGCATGACTATTATGTTTTGTTCTTTTGAAGATAAACCTATTATATTACGATTGTATGGAAAAGCTAAAGTTTACCATGAAAGAGACACTAAATTCCCCCTACTAATTTCTTTATTTCCTAAAATAGCAGGCTCTAGACAATGTATAGAAATGGAAGTGGATCTTGTACAATCTTCTTGTGGATATGCTGTACCTTTTATGGACTTTAAAGAAGATCGTACTGTTTTAAAATCTTGGGCAGAAAAACAAGGGGACATTGGTATTAAAGACTATTGGAAAAACAAAAACACCCAGAGCATAGATGGATTTGAGACCTTAATATAGCTCTGCTACAAAACAAGCTAACTCAAATATAATTTGTTTATCTATAACTAATTCAAAAGAATAACAGTTAAATTATTCATTTATTTTATCCTGTCTATATTTGTATAGAGTGTAAAATACAGTTAAATAAAAGCTTAACTTTAATTATACTAAAAAAAATACACTGCACGCATAATAAATGCTTTTATTTTCGTTTATTTATATAAAATTTAAGAGTTATGAATTTAGAGAGTCCAAAAGTGAGCATATCGAAATCTCCACAAGAGGTATTTGATTTTTTAACTAACGTAGAAAATTTCGAGCAAATTATGCCCGAAAGTAAACAGAAGTTCGAAAAGCTAGCTGTCGATAAATTTTTATTTCAACTCAAAGGAATGCCCGAAATTATATTAAAACAAAAAGAAGAGATTGCGCCTTCTAAGGTTGTTTTAGGTGCTGCAAGCGATAAGTTACCTTTTACTCTTACAGCTAACATTAACGAGAATGGTGGTAGTACAGAAACCCAGTTAATTTTTGATGGGGATTTTAATCCTATGATGGCAATGATGATAAAAAAGCCTATTCAAAATTTCATCAATTCTTTAGCAGAGAATTTAGAAAAATTATAAACAACAAAATATATTTCACCCCGAAATAAAAAAACCCCCGCTACATTAATTTGTACCGGGGGTTTTTGAATGTTCTAAAATAGAAAGAAATTATTCTCCCATTTCTGCAGCCATAGCGGCTGTTAATCTTTTATATACTCCAGATTCTAACTTTTCTCTTATTGCAGAAAAGGCTTCTAAAGTTTCCGCCACATCTTCTAAAGTATGTGATGCTGTTGGAATTAAACGTAATAAAATTAATCCTTTTGGTATTACCGGATAGACTACTATAGAGCAGAAAACCCCATGATTTTCTCTTAAATCTTTTACCAAAGCCATTGCTTCTGGAATACTTCCTTTAAGGTATACAGGCGTTACACAACTCTGCGTAGTTCCTATATCAAAACCACGATCTTTTAATCCATTTTGTAACGCATTTACATTTTCCCATAATTTTTCTTTAAGTTCTGGCATGGTGCGTAACATGTCTAAACGCTTTAAAGCTCCTACTACCAATTGCATTTGAAGCGACTTCGCAAACATTTGCGAACGTAAGTTATACTTTAAATAATCTATTATTTCTTGATCGGCAGCTATAAATGCCCCCGTAGAAGCCATAGATTTTGCAAACGTAGCAAAATAAACATCTATATCGGCTTGTACACCTTGCTCCTCTCCGGCTCCTGCTCCTGTTTTACCTAAGGTTCCAAAACCATGTGCATCGTCTACAAATAAACGAAAATTGTATTTCTTTTTTAATGCAACTATTTCTTTTAATCTTCCTTGCTCGCCACGCATTCCAAAAACACCTTCGGAAATCAATAAAATCCCCCCTCCTGTTTTTTCTGCCATTTTAGTAGCACGCATCAAGTTTTTATCGATACTTTCCATATCGTTATGGCGGTACGTAAAACGCTTTCCTGCATGCAAACGTACACCATCTATAATACAAGCATGGGCATCTACATCATAAACAATTACATCGTCTTTAGAAACCAAGGCATCTATCGTAGAAACCATTCCTTGATATCCAAAGTTTAATAAATAAGTAGCTTCTTTTTTTACGAAAGCCGCTAATTCATTTTGCAATTGCTCATGCAAATCTGTATGACCACTCATCATACGTGCACCCATTGGGTAAGCAGATCCATATTCTGCAGCTGCTTCAGCATCTACTTTTCTTACTTCTGGACGATTTGCTAATCCAAGATAATCGTTAATACTCCAAGTAATTACTTCCTTTCCTTGGAACTTCATTCTATTAGAAATTGGCCCTTCTAGTTTAGGAAAAACAAAATAGCCTTCAGCCATATCAGCCCATTTTCCTAAGGGGCCTTTATCGGCATAAATCTTATCAAATAAATCTCTCATACTGTTATTTTCTCTGGGCGCAAAAATACAGCTTTTCTATTAATTAAATAACTCATTAAAACGTGCATTAGCACATTGTTAATTTTCGTTTTACAGCTTGTTAATTATGGCACAAGAATTGACTTGACTATTCTAATAAGACTATATACACTTGTCGTTACTCAATAAACATGGTAACTACAATGTTTTTAATTCAATAATAAACGCCAGTGACTTCGTATTGTATGTCACTATGGCAAAACTACATATATGGCCAAATCAAAATTGCTTAATCT
>CALGNG010000287.1 GCA_937958735.1 uncultured Aquimarina sp.
CACGACTTGCTAAACTATCTAATAGCTCCTTTTTTTCTGTCTGGCTAGTTGTTATATCTAATTTTTCTTGAATTGCTGTAGCATTTTTTAATAAAATAGTACCAAATAATACATTAGCTAATATACCCGCCAATTTGTTACAAATTCCCATAATGCTAATGCGTGTAGCAGCAGATTCTATAGGCCCTATTAAACTTACATAAGGATTTGCTGCAGTTTGCAATAAAGCTAACCCCATCCCTACAATAAAAAGCCCCGAGAGAAAAATAGGATAAGATCTGTCTTCTGCCGCAGAGACAAAAACAATACATCCAATTGCCATAATAATTAAACCAATGGACATTCCTTTTTTAGTTCCTAGTTTCCCTAAGATCCAAGAAGACGGCAATGCTAAGAAAAAGTATGCAGCAAAAAAGGCTGTAGTAACATAAAAAGCTTGCTGATCGTTTAATTCACAAGATTTTTTTAAAAACGGTATTAAAATACCATTAACCCAAGTAACAAAACCAAAAACAGCAAAAAGGACTCCTATTATTATAAGTTGGTATATATAATTTTTTTTTGCTTTAAACATTCTGTTATTTTTAAAAAATGACTACTTATATCCTATTCCATATAACCAAACCTTACCTCTTAATATGTATATATTAAACTTAGAAATCTGTTTAGATTATAGAATCCAATATTTTTTATTGTTTTAGCTTCCTTGCTTCTACTAATTACCCTAAAAAACAGCTATTACACAACCTAAAATAGCATAAAAAAAGAGAACGAAATATTTATTCTTCATTTTCATGAAAAAAATAGTCTCGTATTTTATAGTAAACTCATAGATTTCTTTATTTTTGTGGGAGAAATTTGATATCATGAATATCCTATGTGCCAATCATCACCATACAAACTTACCCGCCCAAGCGAGTTAGTTGGTTATGCATATGTATAAAATACTAAAAACCCGTTTGAAACCTTCGAGCGGGTTTTTTTAGTGTAAGATTATAATACTAAAAGTAAGAACAACAATAAAATAAGTTTAGCTTAGATAAAGACCTTTAAAATGCAAACAAAACTTAGAATTGCCATCCAAAAAAGTGGACGCCTTAACGAGGATTCTATTAAGATTCTTAAAGATTGTGGAATTTCTATTGATAATGGAAAAGATCAATTAAAAGCCCAAGCGTCTAACTTCCCTATGGAAGTAATGTTTCTTAGAAATGGAGATATTCCACAATACCTTAGAGATGGTGTCGTAGATATCGCTATTATTGGAGAAAATGTGCTAATCGAAAAAGGTAAAGATATCTCTATTGTAGAACGTTTAAATTTTTCTAAATGTAAAGTTTCTTTAGCTATTCCTAAAGAAGCAAAATATACTTCTGTAAAAGATTTAGATGGTAAAAGAATTGCTACCTCTTACCCTAATACTGTAGATCAATATTTAGCAGATAAAGGAATTAAATACGAAATCCACCAAATATCTGGTTCTGTAGAAATTGCGCCAAATATTGGTTTAGCAGATGCTATTTGCGATATTGTTTCTAGTGGGAGTACTTTATTTAAAAATAATCTTAAAGAAGTAGAAATAATGCTTACCTCCGAAGCAGTTTTAGCCGTTTCTTCTAGTATTTCTGAAGAAGCTAAACAATTATTAGAAAGACTTCAATTTAGAATAAAAGCCGTATTAAAAGCCCGCAATTCTAAATACATATTACTTAATGCTCCTAATGATAAGTTAGATAAAATTATTAAAATACTGCCAGGTATGCGTAGTCCTACTATCTTACCTCTTGCAGAAGAAGGCTGGTCTAGTGTCCATACAGTAATACAAAAAAATAAATTTTGGGAAGTTATAGACGAATTAAAAATTGCTGGTGCCGAAGGTATTTTAGTATGTCCTATTGAAAAAATGGTTTTATAATTTATATATAAAATCTATATTATTTTAATTTAGGATTTCACCCCTAATATTTTATGCCTAATGAAAAAAATATACAATCCTGCTTCTACAGAATGGGCAGCTATTTTAGAAAGACCTACCCAAACAGTTGCCGATATAGAAGACACTGTAAAGGAAGTCTTTACTGCTATCCAAAGCAAGGGAGATCTTGCTATAAGCGAATATACGCAACGTTTTGACAAAGTTACTTTAGAATCTATTTTAGTAAGCCCTACAGAAATCGAAGAGGCTTTTAAAATGGTTAGTAATAATTTAAAAGATGCTATCCAGTTAGCAAAAGGAAATATAGAACGTTTTCATGAAGCACAAAAAACTACTCGCGTAGAAGTGGAAACCGCTCCAGGAGTATCTTGCTGGCAAGAAAAACGCCCTATCCAAAAAGTGGGTTTATATATCCCTGGAGGAACAGCCCCTTTATTTTCTACTATTCTAATGTTAGTAATACCTGCTAAAATTGCAGGCTGCGAGGAAATTGTACTATGTTCCCCTCCTAATAGCGAAGGAAAAATTAACGCCGCTATTTTATACACCGCTGCACTTTGCGGAGTAACCAAAATATGCAAGGTTGGAGGTATACAAGCCATTGCAGGAATGACCTTTGGCACAGAAACCGTACCTAAAGTCTACAAAATATTTGGACCGGGGAACCAATTTGTAACCGTAGCAAAACAATTAGCTACTAAGCATGGTGTAGCTATAGACATGCCTGCTGGACCTAGCGAATTGTTGGTAGTTGCCGATGATACTGCCAATCCAGAATTTGTCGCTTCCGATCTATTAAGCCAGGCAGAACATGGTA
>CALGNG010000288.1 GCA_937958735.1 uncultured Aquimarina sp.
CCATAAAGATGCTTGATAATAAATTATAGTTAATTCCTAGTTCTAAGTATCTTTGCCTTACTTATAATCTATTTAGTTTTATCTTTTACAAAAAATCTTTATTAATGACTACCAAAAAAAAAGACATTAGAGCGCTAACCAAAGAGCAATTACGTGATTTTTTTGTAGCACAAGGTGATAAAGCTTTTAGAGGAAATCAAGTATACGAATGGCTTTGGAGTAAAGGCGCCCATAGTTTTGACGGGATGACAAATCTCTCCAAACAAACCCGCGAGCAATTAGAAACCCATTTTGTAATAAACCACATCCGGGTAGATCAAATGCAACGCAGTAGCGATGGCACCATAAAAAATGCCGTACGCCTGCACGACGGTCTAGTAGTAGAATCTGTGTTAATACCCACTCCAAAACGTACAACAGCCTGTGTATCCTCCCAAGTAGGATGCAGTTTGGACTGTAAATTTTGTGCCACCTCTCGCCTAAAAAGGATGCGTAACCTAAACGCAGACGAAATTTACGACCAAGTAATAGCCATTGATAACGAAAGTAGGTTATACCACAACCACCCATTATCCAATATCGTATTTATGGGAATGGGAGAACCCTTGATGAATTATAACAACGTAATCAAAGCCATAGACATGATTACATCCAAAGACGGTTTAGCAATGTCTCCAAAACGCATTACCGTATCCACTTCTGGAGTACCAAAAATGATTAAAAAAATGGCCGATGATCAAGTCCGTTTTAATCTAGCCATTTCCTTACACTCTGCCATAGACGAAGTACGCACACACATTATGCCCTTTAACAAGACCTTCCCTTTAAAAGATCTTAAGGAATCCTTAGAATATTGGTATAGCAAAACCGAGCGCATGATTACCTACGAATATGTAGTATGGGAAGGCATAAACGACCAACAAAAAGACATAGATGCCTTAGCTAAATTTTGCTCCTATGTACCCTGCAAAGTAAACCTTATAGAATACAACCCTATAGACGACGGCGAATTTCAACAAGCCTCCACACAGGCCATAGACAATTACATTAACACCCTAGAAAAAAGAGGTATTGTTATTAACGTGCGCCGCAGTCGCGGTAAAGATATCGATGCCGCTTGTGGACAACTAGCCAATAAATCCTAATATTTTGGAACAACAAAACAACCCTTTACACGGTATTAAACTAGTACAAATTGTTAGCGATTTAGAAGCCCATTATGGCTGGGAATATTTAGCCAACACCATACCCGTACGCTGTTTTACTCATGACCCTTCTATAAAATCCAGCTTAAAGTTTTTGCGCCGTACCCCATGGGCGCGTACTAGAGTAGAAAATTTATATCTAAAAATGCTCCGTAGCCAAAAAAAATAAAACTACGCTTTTAAGCACTAAACAGTATGCCTAAAACTACTTTAATATAATCTACCGGAAAATATATCACGTTACCCTATACCTCCTTTTAAATAGTAAAAACATCAATATTAAAAAGCTACTAACTCCCATTAACAAACATCACACCAATATTTCTGCACAAGAGCCTAATAAAATTATTTAAACAAGAAGAAAAAAAGATCAATCTACCTTTGCCATATTATAAAACTTCTCTCTACCCCACTTTAATGCAGACCACACTCTTTCTATCTAAAATTTGCTTGTTGTTTTAGTTACCTAAAGCATCTATATTCCATATTTCGAATAACAAAGAACAAAAAAATATAAAATTCAACTATTATGTACTTTTAAGCTCAGACGTAATCCAAAAACACAAAAACCTAATTTCCTGTATTTTAAAGCCATTAGACACATATAAATAGCAATCTCTAGGCACTTCCAGGGAGTAGCACTCATAAAAATAAGAATGTTGTTTTGCGATTTAATTTTAACCGAAAACATCAACTAAAAAATTAAGACAATTAAACTTAAATCTTATTAATATCCCCTTTTACATTCACAAAAATAAAATCTTTATTATTAAAATTCGAACAACAATTATCCTCGTTTTTAATATACAAATCCACCAATTCTGGATTATCTAACAATTCTCTCCATTTTAAAATTTGAGAAACAGAAATTCCAAATTTTAATGACAAATCTACTATTTTTTCATTTTCAAGACTTAAAGAAGCTATTTTAACCTTAAATCTTGTGGTATAAACTTTTTTCTTCATCGTTAAACTTAATAAGTATTACTTATCTAAACTCTTTTTTGTACGCTCTATTACAATACGCTTAGCTTTTATTAATCTATCATAGTCTTCTTTAATACGAATAGCCACATCGCCAACCCTTTCTCCTCTAATAGATTTCTGAATATAATCATTTTTAAACCCATAACGTTTTCTTAAGGTTTCCATTATATCCTGATCATATTTGGTATATTTTTTACTAGCTTTACTCATAAAACACATTTTGTATTTTGTTCGATACAAATATATGGGATAATTTTCAACAATTAACGCTTAAGGTGATAATTTTCAGTATTTTATGAGTACAATCCTAAGAATAAATGAAATAGCTATAACAGAAGGAATTAATATTAGTGCACTAGAAAAATCTATTGGTGCTAGTAAAGGCGTATTAAGCCGTGCCATAAAAAACAATACCGATATACAAACCAAATGGATCTCTCTAATTGTTGAAAATTATCCCACATACAACGCCAATTGGCTACTAACAGGAGAAGGTAAAATGACCTTAGATAGCGACGATACCCAACGTTTTAACGAAAATTTGTTACTATACAAGACCAAACAAAAGCCTACAACAAAATCAAAAGTTAAAAAAAGCTCCGAAATACCACTAGTAAGCATTAATTCTTTAAAAAACTTTAGCAGCACCAATTTCTCTATCCCTACAAGCAGCATTAAAGCCCTCTACACCATTCCAAAATTTGCAGACAAAAAAGTAGATTTTATGATAGAGATAACAGGAGACAGTATGCTACCTCGTTATAAAAACGGAGACTTACTAGCCTGTGCCATAATAAAAGATTCTAATTTTACACAATGGAATAGACCCCACGTAATTGTAACCAAAGAGCAAGGGGTGCTTGTAAAAAGATTAAGACAATCCACACAAGAAGGACACCTTTATGCCGTTTCCGACAATTCGCAATACGAACCTTTTGATATACCAATAAAAGAAATTAACGGAATCGCTTTAATCGTAGGGGGGATCTTTGAGGAATAATCTAAGCCTTAAAAAGTTATCTTAAATCAAAAATTCTTTCTTATTTCATTTCCTAATTAGCGTACCCCACATCTACAAAATATACTATCTTAGTGCTTCCCTTTTATGAAGATAGTAGAGCAAATAAAAGCACCGATTATAGACGAGATGGAAACTTTCGAAGAAAAGTTTTCCGATTCTATGAGTTCTAAAGTAGCACTCCTAAATCGCATTACACATTATATTGTAAAGCGCAAAGGAAAACAAATGCGACCCATGTTTGTCTTTTTAGTCGCCAAAATGCTTTCCAAAACCAATCAAGCAAACGACCGCACCTTTAGAGGCGCAGCAGTAATAGAGCTAATACACACCGCCACCCTTGTACACGACGATGTCGTAGACGACTCCAATATGCGTCGTGGTTTTTTCTCTATAAACGCCTTATGGAAAAACAAAATAGCTGTATTAGTAGGAGATTTCCTCCTTTCTAAAGGCCTATTACTATCCATAGACAACGAAGATTTTGACCTGCTCAAAATTATTTCTGTAGCCGTGCGAGAAATGAGCGAGGGAGAATTACTCCAAATAGAAAAAGCACGCAAACTAGACATCTCCGAAGAGATCTATTACGAAATTATACGTCAAAAAACAGCCACCCTTATAGCTGCATGCTGTAGCCTAGGAGCCGCCTCTGTAAAACCCAACTCCAAAGATGTAGAAACCCTACGTAAATTTGGAGAGTTAATAGGCATGGCATTTCAAATAAAAGACGACCTATTCGACTACGGAGATACCGCAATAGGCAAACCCACAGGTATAGATATTAAGGAACAAAAAATGACACTTCCTCTAATTTACGCCCTTAACAACACCACAGAAAAAGAAAAAAATTGGATTATAAACTCTGTAAAAAACCACAATAAGGACAAAAAAAGAGTCAAGCAAGTAATTCAAAAAGTAAAAGATCTAAAAGGCCTCGCTTACGCTGAAGAAAAAATGATTGCTTTTAAAGCCGAAGCCCTACAGATTTTGAAACAATACCCAGAATCTGAATACCGAAATGCTTTAGAATTAATGGTCAACTACGTTATAGATAGAAAAAAATAAACTTCCATCCTGTGATTACAAGAGAAACTATAGATGCTGTATACGATGCCGCAAGACTAGAAGAGGTAATAGGAGACTATGTACAACTAAAAAAAGCAGGAAGCAACTTTAAAGGCCTAAGCCCTTTTAGCGACGAAAAAAGCCCTTCTTTTATGGTCTCTCCCGTAAAACAAATATGGAAAGACTTTAGTAGTGGCAAAGGAGGGAATGTTATTGCCTTTCTAATGGAATACGAGCATTATAGCTATCCAGAAGCCATAAAGCACTTAGCTAAACGCTACGGTATAGAAATTAACGAAACCGAACAGTCTAACGAGCAAAAAGAACAGGCCAGCGAACGCGAAAGCATGTACCTAGTAAGCGATTTTGCCAATACCTATTTCCAAGGGCAACTACAAAACACCCAAACTGGTAAAGCCATTGCCAAAACCTACTTTAAAGAACGCGGCTTTACAGAAGAAACTATAGAAAAATTCCAATTAGGTTTTTCCCCAGACACCTGGGATGCCCTAACCAAAGAAGCCATATCCAAAAGCTACCAACTAAAATACTTAGAAAGCACAGGGCTTACCATAGTTAAAGACCAAAAACAGTTTGACCGTTTTAAGGGACGCGTTATGTTCCCCATACACTCCATGTCTGGAAGGGTGCTGGGTTTTGGTGGGCGACTTTTAATAGACAACAAAAAAGCGGCCAAATACCTTAATTCTCCAGAAAGTGATATTTACCACAAAAGTAAAGTCCTTTACGGAATTTATTATGCCAAACAAAGCATTGCTAAAGAAGACAATTGCTTTTTAGTAGAAGGCTACACCGATGTAATACAATTTCATCAAAGCGGTATCCACAACACCGTATCCTCTTCTGGTACAGCCCTAACCTCCGACCAAATTAGACTAATAAACAGGCTAACCAAAAACATTACCGTTTTATTTGACGGAGATGCCGCAGGCCTAAGAGCAGCCATTAGAGGTATAGACCTAATACTAGAACAAGGTATGAATGTGCGCGTATGCACCTTCCCACAAGGCGAAGACCCAGATAGTTTTGCAAAAAAACACACTACAGAAGAACTAAAAGAATACCTTAAGACACACCAGCAAGACTTTATACAATTTAAAG
>CALGNG010000289.1 GCA_937958735.1 uncultured Aquimarina sp.
CTCCATTTTTTAATTTCATTTTAAATAAATCCTCAAAAGCCTCTTTATTGGCAATCATTTTATTGCCTTCGGTATCAATTTTAATAACTTCTAAGTCTTTATGGTAGATTAATTGAAGTTGGGAAACATCAAAACTGGTACCAGCTTCAATTAGATCTAAAATAGCTTGTTTTAATCCTTTTTCGGTTTTCATAATTAAATTAATTTGTAGAAGGGGTGGTGGTAAATATTTTACGGTCGTAAATCCAAGATACTGCTATAAAAATAAGTCCTAAGATTGCAGCAGGAAACTCTCCATCTGCCGCTATTAAATGGGCTGCTAGTGCTAAAGCCATATCAAATAAAAGTCCAGCATAAGCTAGTTCTTTTAAAAATTTAGAGAACTTTGTTAAAATAGTAATAACTGCTCCAATTTTTAGAAAAGCTAAAGGGTATATTAACCATGTTGGAAAACCTAAGCTGATAAAAAAGCTTTCTGCTCTAGGGTAATTGAAAATGTACATAGAGGCACTAAAAAGCATTAATAAGCATAGTAAACCTGTTGTAACCCAATAGATAATTTTATTCTTTTTCATAATTATGATAATTTATTTGATTTAATAATGTTTAATAATTCGGAAGGTTCTAAACGGTGTGTATAATCTTCTTCAAAATGTCTATATACAATTTCCCTATTTTTGTTAAGTACATAAATAGCGGGTACAGGTAATTCGTAATGGTCGTTTCCATGAATTTTGGTAAAATCTTTACCAAAATTGTCATATTCTTTTTTCGAGGCGTCGTCAATTTTAAAAGCGACTCCAAAAATGTTCATTAATTCCGAATTTTCGTCGGAAAGAATAGGGTAAGTAATTGCATTTTTACTTGCAGTTTGCTCGGTAAGAGAAACTACCTCTGGGCTTACAGCAACAATATTTGTGCCCAGTTCGTTAAAAGAGTTTTTTAACTGTTCGTATTCTCTTAGTTCCATATTACAATAAGGGCACCAACCACCTCTGTAGAAATTTACTATTAAATAGTCATTTGTTATGTAATTACTCAAAGGAAAACTTTTTTCTTTGATGTTTTTAGTAATAGCATCTGGTACTGTGTCTCCTATTTGTAAGCCTTTATCTTTAAGTTTATTTATTCTTAAATGGTCAATTGCATTAGCGAAAACTTGCAGTACCTTTTGGGGCATACGCTCTTTAGAGGCATCCCGCATTTGTTTTAGTTGATTTTGTAGATTCATTGATCTCTTTTTTTAACAAAAGTATAACCATGAATGTTGAAAATGGTTGTCTATATGGTTTTAAAAATAGTCAATTACTAACCCATGTTTTATTTGTTAATTTTATTTTGAAATTGGTTAGGGGTTGTCTGGGTGTGTTTTTTGAAGAAGCGAATAAAATTAGAAGGCTCTTTAAAACCTGTTTTATAAGCAATTTCTTGAGAGGTATACTTGTTTTCAAAAAGGCTTCTTTTTATTTCCAATAGCAACCACTCGTCTATAAAAGTTTTAGCTGTTTTATTAGCAATTTCTTTACAAATATCATTCAAGTATTTGTAGGATACATTTATTTTTTTAGCATAATTTTTAGCATCGTGGCATTCAGAGTAATGTAGAGAAATAAGCTGTTTAAATTTTATAAAATCTTTAAATCGCTGGTTTTCGAATGTTTTGTGCTGGTAAAAGGATAAGCGTTTAAGTTGTAGAAGAAGCGCCATAAATTGGGAGCTAATAATATCCGATTTCATATTTGGGTTATCTTCAGAATGCAGTTGTACTAGAAGGTTAATAAAAGGAGTTAGGGACTCTAAATTCTCTTTACCAATTAAAATAGAAGGTTCGTTAAAGATATGTAAAAAATGGAATAAATGTTTTTCACTTACATTACGGGTTATAAATTGCTCTTCAAAAGAAATTACCATTCCCTCTATATGGGGTATTTTACTAAAGGCATGTACTTGGTTTGTTTGTAAAGGGAGTATGGTTCCAGGTATAAGTACTTCGTCTTTAAAATCTACCATATGTTTACTTTCTCCTTTGGTAACAATAATTAGAGCATTAAATGCTATCCGGTGCGGAGTAGATAGGTCATAGGCTTCTTTTTTACATAAATCATACAATTGGCCTATAGACATTACCTCAAAGGGTATCGTATGATTAATGAATCGGGAAAAAGGAATTTTTTCTATTGCTGCTGGCATGTGGAGGTGTTTAAACTAAAAATAAAAAAACGATTATAGTAATTTTAAGCATTTATATGCTTACTGCAATCTTAAAAATGATATTTCTGTATATATAGCCAATATTTTGAATACTTTTTTTCTCCTTTGTTATATTTTTTACATAGTATTAATATATGTTTTCTTATTTTGCGGGATCGTTTTATAGAGTTAAAAGAAAACGTTATAGAAAAAACGTGTTTTTAAAAGAGTAATTAACTAATAATAAGAATAATCAATATGAATTTTCACAAAAAAAATGCTTTTGTTTATGCCATCATTGTTGCCTTGGGATCGTTTGTCTTTGGTTTGGATGCTGTATTAATATCAGGAGGATTTAAATTTATCACTCAAGAATTTAATTTAACACCTTCGCAAGTGGGACTTATTGGTTCTGCTCCTGGAATAGGAGTGTTAATAGCCTTACCTCTAACTGCATTTTCGAGTGACAAATTAGGGAGGAAATTAACGCTTCAAATTATAGCTATTTTTTATATAGTATCGGCCGTTGGCTCTGCTTTTGCACCTTCATTTCTTTCTTTATTTTGGTTTAGATTTTTAGGAGGACTGGCATTTAGTTCTGTAACTCTAGCTTCTATGTATATTGGAGAAATAGCTCCAGTAAAACAAAGGGGTAAACTAGTTTCTACATTACAAATAAATATGGGAATTGGTTTTACAGCTGCCTATTTAATTAATTATTGGATTTTACAACAAATGGGATCTGACGTACAATGGGTACAAGATCTTAATTTAGCAAAAACAGGATGGCGTTGGATGTTAGGTATAGAAATTATTCCTGCAATAATATGGTTCTTATTGTTATTTATAATTCCTAAAAGTCCTGCATGGTTAATTTACAAAGGTAGAATAGATGAAGCTAAAAGA
>CALGNG010000290.1 GCA_937958735.1 uncultured Aquimarina sp.
TTTATTTTAATATATAAAAAGACCGCAAACTTATTTTAAGTTTGCAGTCTTTTTTGTTTCATTATCCAATAATTAAATAGGCTAGTTAAATATAATATTCTCTTCTTTAACCTCTAGCATATAAACACGCTCTGTCCCGCGTACGAAAATATCAATAAAAAAGCTATAGCTTCATCCGCAATTAAGAAATTACTTTCATCAGTATTATTGTCATTTGGAATATCTTTATCATCACTAGAACATCCTAAAACCGAAAAGAGTATCATAAGGGAACTTACTCCCAAAGCCTTGTAATAATTCATTTTTTGTTAATTTTTGAGTTTAAAAAATAAGTAATTGTGTTATTTACAAGTTACAACTAACTTTCATTTTAACATTGTAGGAATTATCTGTCTAAATAAAAATCATCCTACACAATAATTAAAAATTCGGACAATCTTATAAAAAACCCTTTAAATCTTAAAAATCTACTTTTACTATAAAAAAAATGACATTTTATCTCCTCTAAAAATTGTAAATAATACCGTATTTCATATTCTTATTTGTACTTTTGCGCTTTGATTTTTTTATAAGAAAAACAGCAGTTGCATGAGTCAAACTAAATATATTTTTGTTACTGGAGGGGTATCATCTTCCTTAGGAAAAGGAATAATTGCAGCTTCGCTGGCAAAGCTTTTACAAGTTAGAGGCCATAGGGTTACTATTCAGAAATTAGATCCTTATATAAATGTAGATCCAGGAACACTTAATCCTTACGAACATGGAGAGTGTTATGTTACCGATGATGGAGCAGAAACGGATTTAGACTTAGGACATTACGAGCGTTTTTTAAATGTTCCTACCTCGCAGGCTAACAATGTAACCACAGGTCGTATTTACCAAAGTGTTATAGAAAAAGAACGTCGTGGAGAATTTTTAGGCAAAACGGTTCAAGTTGTTCCTCATATTACTAACGAGATAAAAGAGCGTATCCAAATCTTAGGTAAAAGTGGCGATTTTGACATTGTAATTACCGAAATTGGAGGAACTGTAGGGGATATAGAATCTTTACCTTATATAGAAGCAGTACGACAGTTAAAGTGGGAATTAGGAGACGAAAACTCTATGGTAATCCACTTAACTTTAATCCCTTACTTATCTGCAGCGGGAGAACTTAAAACAAAACCTACCCAACATAGTGTAAAAACACTAATGGAAAGTGGTATAAAAGCCGATGTTTTAGTATGCCGTACAGAACATAAATTAAACGACGATTTACGCAGAAAACTAGCCTTGTTTTGCAACGTAAAGGAAGATGCCGTAATAGAATCTATAGATGCCGATACTATTTACGATGTACCTAACCTAATGCTAGAAGAAGAGCTAGATAAAGTAGTATTAAAAACTTTTAAACTTCCTATAGCAGATAAAGTAAACCTATCTGCTTGGAATAATTTTGTACAACGACACAAAAACCCAAAAAACCAAGTTACTATTGGTTTAATTGGAAAATATGTAGAGCTACAAGATTCTTATAAATCTATTTTAGAATCTTTTATACATGCTGGTGCAGCAAACGAAGTAAAAGTAAAAGTAGAAAGTATACATTCCGAACATTTACCACAGCAAGAAGTAGCACAAAAACTAGGGCACTTAGACGCTATTTTGGTAGCCCCTGGTTTTGGAGAGCGCGGTATACAAGGTAAAATAGAAGCAGTACGCTATGCTAGAGAAAACAAAATTCCATTTTTAGGAATTTGTCTAGGAATGCAAATGGCCGTTATCGAATATTCTAGAAACGTATTAGACATTAAAGAGGCTATTTCTTTAGAACAAGATCCAGAAGCAAAGTCTCCTGTTATTAATTTAATGGAAGAACAAAAAAATGTTACCGATAAAGGTGGTACTATGCGCTTAGGAGCTTGGGCTTGTAAACTAGAAAAAAATAGTCATGTTTTTAAAGCTTACGGTTCGGAAATTATTTCCGAAAGACACCGACACCGCTACGAATATAACAACCAATATAAAACACAACTAGAAGAAGCTGGTTTACTAACTACAGGTACTAACCCCGACACTGGATTAGTAGAAATTGTAGAAGTTAAAGACCATCCTTGGTTTGTAGGAGTACAATATCATCCCGAATATAAGAGTACGGTTTTAGAACCACATCCACTATTTGTAGCTTTTGTAAAAGCAGCATTAGATAACAGTAAAAAGTAATTAATTACAATACATAATATAAAACATCGCAATTATTGTGATGTTTTATTGTTTACACCGAATAAATAAAACACATGGAAGAAAAACAATTTGATGCAAAATCCATTATCGGTTATATCCTATTATTAGGTATTGCCATCTGGTACTTTTATGCCAATAGACCTACTGCAGAAGAATTAGAGGCTAAAAAAGAAGCAAAAAATAAAACCGAAATACAACAACAAGTAGTTAACACAAACCTACTTACCACTACTAATTCTATCGCTACAGATTCTATAGGAAAAATAAAAGCGTACCAAGCATTAGGAGCTTTTGGTTATTCGCAAACCTTAACTTCTGCACAAGGTGGAGAAACAGAATTACAAAACGAGGTTCTTTATTTAAAAATAAATAATAAAGGAGGGTATATTTCCGAAGCACGCTTAAAAGGCTTTACAACATTTAAAGGAGAAGATTTATACCTAATCAAAGATGGCTCTAATGCTTCTTTTGGTCTTGATTTTACCACTACAGATAATAGAAACTTAAATACTAAAGATTTATTTTTTGAACCAAGCTTAAGTACCGTTGGGAACAACCAACAATTAAGTATGAAGCTTAAAATATCGGAAACTAATTACCTAGAATATATTTACGTTATTAAACCTAACGAGTATATGATGGATTTTATAGTGCGCTCCCAAGGTTTAGAAAACACATTTAACACATCTTCTAATAGTATTAACCTAAACTGGGAATTAGAAGCCTTTAGACATGCAAAAAGTAATTCTTACGAAAACCGCTATACTAAGTTAATATACGAGTACGAGGAAGGGCGTGACGATAGTGTTGGACAACGCGATTTGTCCGAAGATGATGCAGAAGATGTAAATTATGCCGCTTATAAACAACATTTCTTTTCCTCTATCCTAATTACCGATACAGCTTTTAAAACAGCCAAATTAACAGCACAAAACTTAATTAAAGACGAAAGTATAGACACTTTAAAACTTCGCAAGTTTACCACCAAAGCCCCACTAGCTTTAACTGCTGGAAACTTAAATTATCAAATGAACTGGTATTATGGTCCTACAGATTATAAAATACTAAAAAAATACGACCATAATCTAGGTGAAGTTGTAGACTTTGGATGGGGAATTTTTGGAACTATTAACAAATATGTATTTACGCCATTATTTGATGCACTTAGTGGATTTCTTCCTTTAGGAATCGCCATTATTGTAATGACTATTTTGGTACGTTTACTAATGTCGCCAGTTACATACAAATCCTATGTTTCTCAAGCCCGTATGAAGGTTCTAAAACCAGAAATTACAGAAATTAATGAGAAGCATGCCGATAATCCAATGAAGAAGCAACAAGAAACTATGGCCTTGTATGGTAAAGCTGGTGTAAGCCCTATGAGTGGTTGCGTGCCTGCTTTATTACAAATGCCTATTTTTTATGCATTATTCAGCTTTTTCCCAACGGCTATTTTATTACGACAAAAAAGCTTTTTATGGGCAGAAGATTTATCTAGTTACGATGTAGTAGCAGAATTACCTTTTAATATTCCTTTTTACGGAGACCATATTAGTTTATTTCCAATATTAGCCTCTGTAGCCATATTCTTTTATATGCAAATGACAACAGGACAAAACATGCCAACACAAACACAACCTGGTATGCCTAACATGAAATTTATCATGTACCTATCCCCTGTTTTTATGTTAATATTTTTTAACAACTATGCTTCTGGATTATCGTTATACTATTTTGTTTCTAACCTAATTACTATAGGTATTATGTTAGTAATCAAAAACTTTATTATAGACGAGAAAAAAATACACGCTAAAATTCAAGAAAATAAGAAAAAGCCTAAAAAACAAAGTAAATTTAAACAACGTTTACAAGATGCTATGGAACAGGCAGAAAAGCAACAAAAAAAGAAAAAATAGATAAATACAACGACTACTTAATAGACTAAAATCATTATTTCAAACTATTAAATACTCTACTAAAAAGCCCCTCCTAATAAAAATTAAGAGGGGCTTTTATATTTGAAAATTTAGCATATATTTTAATACACTTAACAAGAATAGCACATTCCAAATAGCATATTAAAAAATCAAGATTGCTTTACTTAAATTATTCTTTTTTTTTAAAAATTAGCCTCGATAAATTTAGCCAATTCTGGATCCTTTTCTATTAAACTCGCCTTGTTAAATGGTTCTCTTGTAGTAGATCCTACCGCAAAATACGCCTCTACTGCTGTAGCAATATATTCAAATTTAGTTTGTAATATTTTCGAATCTCTAGGATATACCTTGTTTCTTCTAGCGCTTCTATATAATTCCAAAAGTCTATCGTTTAATATTCCTCCATTTGGAAACTGTACTTGATCATAGAAATGAGTTAATTCATGAAGTACCAGATTTATATTTTCTCTTCTATCAAACACCTTAAAAACATTGTGTTTACTTAAAATCACCTCTCTAGAAAAACCTTCATAGAGAAGATCATTTAAACTATTATCTTCGTTAGAAATTAAAACTATAGCGTTCACTTCTCTCATTTTTTTAATAGTAGAACGCTTTAATTTAGAATTATACATTTCATCTATCTGCGCTTTAGTAATATCTATAATTCTCTCTGGCACATTTTCGTCTATTCTAATAGTAAAACCACGATATTTATTAGTTTTAATAGTAGAGTTAAAAGCTCCTTCTTCTAAAGAGAACTCTTGTGATTCGTTTTCTAATCCTTGATTTTCAGCATCACTAGGATCGCAACCTGTAGCAAAAATGGTAGCGACTAGGGACATGGTAAATAATTTGATTGTTTTCATAGTTTTAGTTGTTATTTGTAGAGCAATCTTGATTCGCTAATTATATAACGTGAATAAGGATAAGTGTGTATAATTTTTAATTTTTTTTTAATAAAAATAAATTTTCATCAAAATTTTAACTAAAAAAATATTATATAAATTAACCTATTTTATATAACAGTTATAAATTAAGCACTTTTAATACTACTTATTGTTAAAATCAAAAATTAACTGTTATCTAACAAAAGTCAATATAATATCCCCTATTTGTTTTTATTAATTCAAAAACTAAGTAGCCCTATTTTAACCCTAAACCCTTTAATAACATTGAGATTGTAACAATTCTTATTGTTATTAAGTAATTGTTTTTTAAAAATACTTAAGTGTTTTTGTAAATAACTACGTATTAATGCTTAGTTTTGCCCCCGTAGTAAAAAAAACTACGTAAATCTTAATAAATAATACTTAATTCACTCCCTAAAAATGAATACAGTAGCAAAAGCAACCAAACTAGAGTTGCTCAACTTCTCGTCTGTTCCAACACGTACGTTTTGGATTACCTCTTTAGCCTTTTTCATGTGCTTTTTCGCATGGTTTGGTATTGTTCCGTTTATGCCACAAGTGGTAAAAGATCTTGGCTTAAGTCCTGAACAAAAATGGAATTCGATAATTTTAGCCGTATCAGGAACCATCTTTGCACGATTAGCCATTGGTAAATTATGCGATAAATATGGACCTAGATTATGTTATACTTGGTTATTAGTATTGGGATCCATTCCTGTAATATTACTAGGCTTTGTACAAACTCCAATGCAATTTATGGTTTGTAGGTTATTTGTTGGTTTTATTGGTGCTTCGTTTGTAATTACTCAATTCCACACTTCTATAATGTATGCACCTAATATAGTAGGTACTGCTAATGCTACATCCGCAGGATGGGGTAACCTAGGTGGTGGTGCTAACCGATTAGGAATGCCGTTAATAGCCGCAGGTGTTGTTGCTTTTGGTGTATCAGAAACTTCTGCATGGAGGTATTCCATGATTGTTGCAGGTATAATATGTTTCCTTATGGGAATTGTTTATTTCTTCTTTACAAAAGATACCCTAAACGGAAATTATAAAGAACTTAAAGCTTCTGGCCAAATGCCTAAAGCAAAAAAGGACGAAGCTAGTTTTATGGAAGCCGTAAAAGATTATAGGGTTTGGTTACTTTTTGTTATTTATGGTGCTTGTTTTGGTATGGAACTTACTGTATACGGTACAATGGATGATTATTTACAAAACACCTTCCAATTAGAACGTATTACTGCAGGTAACTTAGTAGCATCTTTTGCTTTAATGAATATTTTTGCACGTACACTTGGTGGTTTCTTTGGAGATAAATTTGGAAACAAAAAAGGATTACGCGGTCGTGTATTATTTATGTCTGCCATACTTGTAGTGGAAGGTATAATGTTATCCACTTTTGCCACTACCTCGCAATTTATATTTGGTTTTATATTTTTAATTGGTTTTAGTTTAAGCGTACAAATGGCAGAAGGAGCCACTTTTGCTGTAGTACCTTTTATAAATAAAAAAGCCATTGGCTCTATTTCTGGTATCGTAGGTGCTGGTGGTAATGCCGGAGCATTCTTTGCTGCAATGTTATTAAAATCTAAAGCAGCAGCGGCAGAAAAAGCTGCTATTGTAGCCTCCGAAGGTTTAGGAACAGAAGCCTTAGAATTAGCCCAAAATACCGCCGCAGGAGCAGCCGTATCTAGTGGATATTTTGTAATAGGCCTATTTGTAATATTTACAGGAATAGCTGCATTAGCCATTAGGTTTTCCACAGAAGAGGAAACGGTTATAAATACAGAAGACTTAAAAACGAAAATAGCTTAGAGAAACTGTTCGTTATTTTTAGTGTTAGAAGCCACCTTTAAAAGGGTGGCTTTTTTATGAAAAAAATATAATAAGAAATAGCTTACAAGATTTAATAATAAGCATAAATAAATTAAAATAAACAACTGTAAAACACGTTAGTAGGAAACTCAACTATAATTAACACTTTTTGTATTAATAAAAAATAATGCTTTAAAACTTAATTATAATCTAAATGTTAAACTTAAACACAAAAAATGAAAACATTAACTTTACTCCTAACAATCCTCGTAAGTATTACTTGCTTATCCCAAAGCATAATACCTTTACCCAGCTCCGTAACACTTGCATCGGGCACACAATCTATTAATTCCAGTAACACTATTTTTTATTCTGATAGTGAATTTGAAAACATTGCAAAACTATTACAAACCGAAATACAAAGGTGCCATGGTATTAATCTTAATACCGCTTTAGGTAACACCACTGGAGCTGGAGATATTATTATCCAAAAAAACACCTCCCTTAAAGAAGAACAATATACACTAGAAGTAGATAATGCCATTGTAGTAGAAGCTAAAGGCATTAGCGGTGCCTACCCAGGAACGGTTTCTATAGTACAAGCCTTAAAATCTGAAAGTGGCGAAGCGGTAATCCAAAAAATGTCTATTAACGACGAGCCTTATAAAGAATTTAGAGCTGTTATGATCGACGTAAAAAACCATTGGTATTCTCCCAGCAATATTAAACGATTTATAAAATTAGCCCGTTTTTACAAAATAAGATACCTCTCTTTACATACTGGAGAAAAACAATGGATTGGTGCTGTTTTAGACCAAACCACTAATTATACGGAAGAACAACGTATGAGAGATTATATATACACTAAAGCAGAAATAGATGACTTAATACAATTTGGAAAACAAAATGGAGTCTACTTATTTCCGCATAGCGAGTGTACTCCAAGCTACAACCAAATGAAAGAGGCTATGCAAAAGGATTTTAATCCGGATGATACTTTTGATGGTTATGCAGACGAAATTGATGGACTGGGCTCTTTTGCCGACTTTGATGGCGAAGAAAATAATACGCGATTTAGAAATGTAGTATCGGAAGCACATAGAAGAGTTATCGATCAATTTAAAGCCGGTTACCCAGAAGGTATTAAAATGCCTATGTACCATATTGGTCCCGTACAAAGTGAAGGTGGTATGTCCGACAACCTAGCCAATTATTTTAGATCGGAAATTAATGCAAAAGATGCCGATCTAAAAATGAGTTATTGGGCTGGCCCTAACACCAGGAGTAGCGCTTTAAACGACCATAAAGACAAGCTAATTCCTATATGCTACACAAAACAATTTCACCCTAGTTTTGCCGACCATTTAAACAATAATTGGCAAATAGTTAATGCTGCATGGACCCCTTTATATATTGTAGGTTCTAGTATTGCTAGACCAGTAGATTGGGTTTATAACGAATGGAATTATTTTAGAGGTGGTACCGATGGTCTAGATGGTAACCCTATAACCTACGATTTATTTTCTGGTATTAGAGACGAAAATGTGGTAGGGGGTTTAATGTGTACTTGGGAAAATGAAGCCAACCTAAATTACATCTACCTAAGAGATCGTTTACCTGCCTATTCCGAACACGCATGGCAACATAAAACGTGGCCTTACCCAACAGCCGATTTTAAAAGTTTCGAAAGTAGACTTGCCGTTACTAAAAAAATAGGCGACTTATTTGTCTCTACTTCCGAAGCACCTAAAGCACCAGAAAGCGTTGCTGCAACAGATAATTTATTTTCTAATAAAGTACGTATTACTTGGAATGTTGCCGATAATGGCCCAACCAGCTATACCCTATACCGAAACAATAGCGATAACTCCAATACTGCTACCGTTGTCACCACCTTAGACGGAGATGCTATTTCTTACGAAGACACCACTGTTACCAATGGCATCACCTATTACTATTGGTTAAAAGCCCGTAATAATTTTGGAGAAAGCGACTTTAGTACCCCTAATACTGGTAGCAGTTCTAACACAGGTAGTGGATTAGTAAATAGCTACGAGCCTTTTGATTATGAAACTGGACAAAGTACCGTTAACAAAACTGGAGGAAATGGTTGGAGAACCTCTTGGTCCTTAGATGGCGCAAATGGTACAACAACCATAAACGACTTTGGTTTAAATTACCCTAACCTAGAAACTTCTGGGAAATCTGTGAAATTTAAACCCGACTCGGATACACCAAGTTTAGTAATTAGCAGAGAAACAACAGGGCAAATTGGTTCCGAAGGAATTTCTACATGGGTTAGTTACCTAATAAGAGCCAATAAAGTAGGTAGCGGACATGTCGCATTATTCCCTAATGCAGAATTTCTTTTAGGTTTAGCCAAAAGCTTTGGTTCTAAATTAATTAATACAACAATGGAAGCCAACCAAACTTACCTTATTGTATACCAATTTGAATCTAGCCCTGGTAACGATGTAGCTAGGTACTGGTTAAATCCAGACTTAGCAGTAATCCCCTCCCCTTCTAATGTATCTTCTCTTAAACTAGACAAAGATATACGTACTGGAAACAAAATAACCATTAACATACAAGGATATGGTAGAGGGGATTATGATATTGACGAGATTAGAGTTGGAACTACTTTTAGAGAAGTAATGCCTCCAATAGATAAATCTGTACTAAACGTAAGTGTACCTGAACTTAGCTTAACAGTAAAAAACAGTATTATTATAAGCCCCAACCCTATTAAAAATCAACTTAATATTAAGACAAAAGAAACTGCTAATTTTATAGAAGCCACTTTATTTAACTTAAAAGGAGAACTTATAAGCAAAGGTCTTTTTAATGGAAAAAAGGAATTAAACCTAACCAATTTACAAAGTCTTTCATCAGGAGTATACTTACTAAAAGTATCTGGTAAAAATGGATTTGTAACCAAAAAATTAATAAAAAAATAGTCTAGCCTATCTTTTTTCTCAATTTAAAAACACGAGACCATCTACTCTTTTTTAGGTGGTCTCGTGTTTTTAACACCAAATTGATACTTAATTTTCAGAATCTTAAAACTCATTAATTCTCATCTAGAAAACCTATTATTTAAGAATAATCAAATTTTAAACATTTTATCTTGCAAAACATGTATTAAATACCGTATTTGGTTAAACAAATAAATCCCAATAATTATTTTAATGAACATACCCGATAATCTTCAGATAAAAAGTTTCTCAGCCTACAAGCAGTGGTATAAAAAAAGTACAGACAATCCAGAAGAATTTTGGGACGAAATTGCAAGCAAATTCTATTGGAGAAAAAAATGGCACACTACTTTAAAACATAATTTTGAAACTCCAGAAGTAAAATGGTTTGTTGGTGGCAAACTAAATATTACAGAAAATTGTTTAGATAGACATTTAGAAAAACTAAGTAATAAAACAGCTATTATTTGGGAACCAAACAATCCAGACGAAGAAACAAGACATATTACCTATCGACAACTGTATGTTAAAGTATCACATTTTGCTAATGTGCTTAAAAAAAATGGAATACAAAAGGGAGATCGAGTATGCCTTTACATGCCTATGGACACGAAGGACACAATCATACAGATGTGCATGCACATGTTCATGAGCATCAACATTTATTGT
>CALGNG010000291.1 GCA_937958735.1 uncultured Aquimarina sp.
GGTTGTGTAATTTCGTAATCGGCAATCATTACATTGTATTCAATACTATCCACTATTAATTTGGAGCTAAAGGACATATTTTTAAACTTTTACAGGTTAATTTTTGCTACCCAATATACCAATTTTGGTTGTTTATTTATATAAATAAGCAACCAAAAACTCACAAGCAATTAGTTAGTAAATACCTGTATACCTCCTATAGTTAAGAAATAAGCATTTTGTCTTAAAAATATAACTCTTTATCCTATAAAGCAGATTTTAAAATAAAAAATAACAAGAAAATACGTTCGTATAAAAAAGAAAAAAGTTGTGTTTTTTATCTTTTCAGAATCCATTCTGGCTCTTTTTCCTGATTATTTTTAGTGGTATTGGAGTTTTCAGAAGAAATAGAAGCTTTTATAGTTTTATCTAAAACCGTTAACTCTAATTTTAAGTCTTTTAACTCACTTTCTTTACGCCAAGTAGCATTTACCACTTCATTAAGGGTAGGAATGTGCTGCTCGTTTTCTTTTAATTTTTGTTGTTCCTGTTCCAATAGCGAAGGAATTTTATAGAGCGCATTCAAAAAATTAGAAGCCGCTAATTGCGGGTCGGTAGCCATGAGTCCGTTATTGTAGGTGTACTTTATATCTCCAGTACCCAATACAAAAAAACGATTGATGTTAAAATCAAATTCATCTTTCATGGAAGCCTCAGTTTTAATAAGCAACGTAAAACCATACAAATTACCAATACTTCGGTATTCGCCTCTGGTATTCATTTCTTTGGATAGTTTATTGAGTTGCTTTCCTATAGTTTCTACGTTAGAACTATCTAAATTTTTTAATTGAATGGGATTTAAAATAGTTCCATCATTACTTTTCTGAATATTAGAGAGGAACTGCTTTTGATCGCTGGTCATTGAAATTACTCATAGCTTAGAACTACTTGTATATTTATATACCTAAAACAATAAACCTAATGAAAAAGCTATTTTTGTTAACAGAATAGTATTATTATAGCTAATTTAGAAACGTAAACTTTACATTATAGAACATAAGGAGTAGTAATTTCACTAATCCAAATTTAAAAAATAGTTTTATGCGTTCATTACTTTTTCTTTTCATTTTTATTAACTGGTGTACTAGTAGTGCTGCTCCTTTTTGGGGAAAAACGGGACACCGTACCATTGGTGCCATTGCAGAAAAACATTTATGTAAAAAAACTGCAAAAAAAATAGCGAAACTTTTAAATAATAAGTCTTTAGCGTATGTTTCTATTCATAGTGATGAAATTAAGAGTGATCCAAAATATAACAAATACTTTCCTTGGCACTACGTTAATTTTCCTCCCAATGCCAACTATGATGAACACCCTGTTAATAAGAAGGGGGATATAGTACAGGGTATAAAAACTTGTATACTTAACATAAGAGATGCTAACGTTTCAAAAAATGATAAGGCTTTTTTTATAAAACTTTTAGTACACTTAGTTGGTGATTTACACCAACCATTACATGTTGGGAATGCTCATGACAAAGGGGGGAACAGTATTAAATTACAATGGTTTTATGATGATAGTAATTTACACAGGGTTTGGGATAGTGAAATGATTGATTATTATAAAATGAGTTATTCTGAATTGAGTAATAATACTGCTCAACTTTCCAAAACGAAAATTAACGAAATAAAAAGTGGCCGCCTTTTGGACTGGGTTTATGAGTCCAAAAAACTAGCTACAGAGGTTTATGATTCTGCTAAACCTGGCCAAAATTTAACTTATAAATATATGTACCACCAATTTCCTTTGGTACAACAGCAATTGCAGAAAGGGGGTATACGGTTGGCTCATATGTTAACTGAAATTTTCAAGAAAAAGTCAGATTGGACTACTGCTTTTTTAAATAAATTATAGGGTTACTTTTTTGGGGTTTTACACTTACAGCAGTAACATTAGTTAACAACAATACTCCTTCTAATAGTATTTATAAACTAAAAAGCAGTATTCAGTTAATGAATACTGCTTTTTATGTATGTAATAACTTATGGTATCTTTTATTCTGTAACTATAGTATAGTTCCCATTGCTCCCTAGTATTACCGTAAGTTCTTCGTCCATTGTTGATCCATCAAAAATTAAATACGTTAAAAGGAACTGCTCTCCTTCTTCTGTATCTGGAAAATTATTTCTTAACACTACATTTACAGCCTTTAACACCTCAGCATCATCCCAACCCGTGGCACTGGTTGCTCTATTAAAATTCCCAAATCGATCCAAGTTCCCTACCTCATCACTTAGATCTGCATCATCTACTAATTCAGCAACTATTAAATTGTAATCTGATTCTGTAAAGGTATAACGTGTTGCATTATCAGATATCCATACTCCATCCTTAAATTTGAAGCGAATTTCTACTGGCATTCTTTCAATTCCATCTTCTATCCCCCATTCATTTTCTTCAAAACTATACAAATCAATTCGTGTTACCGTACCCGTTTCTCCTCCTTCAAAAAACCTGTATACTAAAAATTTGCGATCTCTCTCTTGAACAAACGGAAACTTAGTTGTTAAAAAAGTTGATAAAAAGTCTTCTGGTAAAACGGAACTACTAAAACTATCAAACCTACCAGGTCTTCCAAATTCAGTTCCCATAGCATCGTAATCTGCTGCAGTTAACATTGTAATATCATTAGGAACACTCCAGCCTGATCCATCAAATTCAAAATATGTCATTTGGTTTTCTGTTGGGCCTTCTAAATTTCCTGTTCCATCAAATTTTATGCGTGCAAAATTAATTCTCCAACGCGCAGAAGTAGTACTAGTGGAACGGTAATTAAAAGCTAAATTTATCACCTTATCATCATATGCTGAAAAGTCAAAATCTTCTGAAAGCACAAAGTCAGACCCTGTTCCATCTGGTGTAGTTGCTAAATTAATTTCATCCCAAACAGTAGTATTTACATCCCCTGTATAATTTTCTGAAACTAATATTTTTATAAGATTTAATTGTGTTGAAAAACTAATTACTTGCTCTATTTGAAATTTCAAGTTGCTTTGTCCTGTTAAATCAATTTCTGGAGAAATCAACCAATCGTTATTAGGAATAGGCATACCTCCAAAACCACTCATTTCAATAAAGTCCGAAAGGCTACTCCATGATTGGCCATCCCCTTCTTCATTTACAGCTGTCCAGCCTTCAAAGCTGTCTTGAAAGTTAAAATCTATTGATGCAGAACCTGGTACCGGTTCTTCTGTAAAATTTTTATATTTTACCAATACTTTTTGCCCTTCAACAGGGTTCATCACTTTTGATTCTAATAGTGTTTCAATACTACTAATCCCATCCTCTAATGGTAAAAATGCACCACTATTAACTGTAGGATAATCTTCAACTTCCAATTCAATTTCTTGGGCATTTAATAACTCTTCTATTTGTTCCTGAACAGTAGGTATTTCTAAATCAACTACATCTATATTCAAAAGCACTTTAGCATTTTCTTCTCTAGGTAAGTTTTCTGCCAAAATAGACGGTATATTTTCTAAAGCATCATCAAAATTAGGAAAACCTTTAAATGCTTCATAAAAGTCACCCTCTGTACTTGAATCAATACCACTAAAATCCGCGTCTGTTAATTCATAACTCAAGTCACTTACTATTGGGCCATCAACTTTTCCCAATTCATTAAATACATCTTCCAATGAATCCTCACAAGAGGTAACCAGTCCTCCAAATATTAGAGCAATTACTATATATTTTAAACTTTTCATTTTTTGTTATTATTAATTATTAGAAATTAATTGCAGAGCTTATGCTAAATGTTCTACCTGGACCAAAGTTTACTAATGCACCTTCGGCCGTACCCCCATTATCAAATGCTCTTGTTATGTATTCTTCATTAAAAGCATTGTACAATCTTGCTATGATCTTAGCATCTAAGGTTGCTATTTTAAATTTATGCTGTAATGAAAAGTCTACTAATCCATAATCTGGAATTTGAAAAGGGTCTACTCCTGCTGCCTGACGATCACTTGGGTTAAAGTCTGCAAAATAGCGATCTGCATAATTGTAGGTTCCTGAAATTGTGGTTTCGGGCGTAATAAAATACCTTACTCCTAATGAAGAGGTGGTTTGCGCTGAACGTCCCACTGGCAAGTCTTCAATAAACAAGTTAATCTCCTCAATAACTTCTTGATTTTCATTAAAAATAATAGCATTTACATTGTCCTGCCACACCCAATCCCCTACCGAAAGTGCTCCTGTTATAGTAAGGGTTTTAAAAGGGCGGTATTCAAAATCCAGTTCAACTCCTTGGTGTAACGCATTAACACCTGTAAAATTTGCAAACCTTGTTTCTTGTTGTGTTGTAATTGCTCCTGTTACTGGATCTTCAACTTGTACAATGTCTACTCTATTACTTATCTCTGTCCTATCATTCCATTGAGTTCTATACACATTTAAATTCAATGCTAATTTTTCCAAACGTAATCCATAGCCTAATTCAAAACTTAAGATCTTTTGATTTTCTGCATCTTCATTCGCTTCGTCATTATTAAATGTTGGCCAAATGGCTTCAAAAAAGGGCGCTCTTTCAAAATACCCTCCGTTTACAAAAATATTATTATAATCATCTAAACGATAGTTAAATCCTCCTTTTCCTCCAAAACCAACAAAACTTACACCACCTGTTTTTTGATTTGGATCACTGTTTAACTTATCAAAAAAATCTTCTCTCTTATATACTGTATTGGAAACGTTTGCTGCAACAAAAGCTGAAAATTCATCTTGGTCGTACTCCAATTGAGCAAAGGTTCCATATGTTGTAATAATGGATTTGGTAAAAAAACCATATTTATCCCCTACTTGTAATGCCCTTCCTGGGTTATTAATATCTTGATCTACATCAAGTACAAATTCACCTCCTAAAAGATCTGTTAACTCTTTTGATTTTTCAACTTCTCCATACCTAACATCTAACCCTGCTGTTAATGCTAAATTTTCATTTAAATTACTGTTGTATGATGATAATGCTCCTAACCAAGTATGATCGTTTGTTCGGGTTTGTAAAAAAGCTGTGGATTCTCCATTGGCTATATTTTCTCTCACTACCCTATCCACATCTACAGGACCTAACTGTCCTATTCTATATTCATCAAGAGCTCCTAATCTATTACTATCGGCTCCTTCTTCAAAAGTTATCCCTCCCTTACCACTTGAATAGTATACTGCTGTAGATAGCTTATTGTCATCATTTACTTTCCAATAATGTGTTAAGGCTATTAAAGGTTTATGAAAAAAGTTTTCACTTAACGAAAACTCTTCTCCATTTCTAATTCCCCAATCTTTATTTAAGCGCCCTCTTCTCTCGCTACTTCTTAATTCCTGAATGGTTGACCTTTCAAAACGGGTACCATGGCGTTGTGGTGCTCCCGTTCCGGTTAACACTAATTTGTGCTTATCATTAATGCGTTTTGTTACACTTGCAAAATAGGTTACTGCTTCAAAAGGCGTTCCGTCCACATAGCCGTCTCCAACTACACGATCTGCATATATTGTGGCTGCGTATCCATTATCCATTAATCCTGTAGAGAGTTTTAAACCATATTTTGTATACCCATCGTTCCCTAAACCATATTCAAACCTTCCGCCTTTTTGGGCGTTTGATGTTTCGGTAACAATATTTATTGTTCCTCCTATAGATGGGACTGCTACTTTTGATGCACCCAAACCTCTTTGTACTTGTATGGATCGTGTAATGTTACCAATACCTGCCCAGTTACTCCAAAATACACGACCGTCTTCTATATCATTTACTGGCACTCCATTAATAAGTACTGCAACATTTTCTGAATTAAATCCTCTTAAGGTAATTTCTCCATCTCCAAATCCTCCTCCTCCACGAGTTGTAAATACTCCTGGGGTCGATTTTAATACTTCTACAAATTCCTGATTCCCTAACTGCTCTTCTATTTGCTCTTTTTTAATTACGGAAACAGCAACGGGGGTTTTCCTATCAATAGCTCTGGAAGAAAAAAGTGTTACCTCATCCAAACCTAAAGCATTTTCTTTTAACACCACTTCAATGTTTTGTGATTGTTTTACATCAAAAGAAAGTACCTCATTAATATATCCAATAAAAGAAACTTTAATTTCTCCTAATTGCTTTTCAGTTTCAAGCTCAAACTCTCCATCAAAGTTGGTAGAAACACCTGTAGTAGTGCCTTTAATAATTACATCAGCTCCTGGTAATGGTACTCCATTTGTACCTTTCACAATACCTGAAATGGTATTTTGGGCATTTAAATTAGCTACAAGACTAATAAAAGCCATAGCTAATAGCATAGTTAGTTTTTTCATAAAAGTTTTAGTTAAATAATAGTGGCTACAAATTTCAGTATTGTATTGTAAGAAGGTATTAATTCAGAGTTATTTTGTTTTATAAATATTTATAATATTCATAACACTATATAAAACTTCATAACACTCTCATTAATTTATATTTACAATAAATATACTATTATTTAATACAGAAGTAATACTACAGGATTATTCCTGCAATGCAGGCTGTAAGCCAACTTGCTAAAGCACCTCCAATCATGGCTTTTAGTGCTAATTTAGCCACATCACTTTTTCGATTAGGGGCAATGCCTGAAATGCCTCCTATTTGAATTCCTATTGAAGCAAAGTTAGCAAAGCCACAAAGAGCATAACTAGCAATTTTTGCTGTCCTAGCTGAGATTTGATTCTCTTTGATCATTATAGCTAAATCTTTATAGGCAATCAACTCTGTCAAGACAATTTTTTCCCCTAAAAGAGTTCCAAATGCTCCTGCTTCATGCCAAGGCACACCCATTATAAATGCTAGTGGTTTAAAAAAGAATCCAAAAATTTGTGCCATTGAAAGGTTTATTAGACTTAATACGCCATCCACCAAAGCAATCATCCCTACAATTGCTATTAACATGGCTGCAATATTTGCTGCTAGCTTTAAACCATCAGTAGCCCCATCTCCTATGGCTTCTATAATATTTGATTCTCCTGATACTTTTTCCAAGGCTACACTACCTGCTGTTTCGGAAACTACTGTTTCTGGAAACATAATTTTAGCTATAATAATTGCGGCAGGAGCACTCATAATAGATGCCGCCATTAAATGGCCTGCAATTCCATCTACATCTCCTAACATTTTTACATAAATTGCCATTACACCACCTGCTACGGTTGCAAAGCCCCCTACCATAACCGTCATTAATTCGGACTTTGTCATTTTTGATATGTAGGGTTTCACTAACAATGGTGCTTCTGTTTGTCCTACAAAAATACTTCCTACCACACTCAACGTTTCACTACCACTAGTCCCTAATACTTTTTGCATAAATTTTGATAGGGATTTTACAATAAACTGCATTACTCCTAAACGGTATAGCATACTCATTAAGGCTGAAAAGAAAATAATAGTTGGCAAAACACGTACTACAAAATTTATAATTGGAGATTCTACTTCTCCCGAAATGAATGAGGCAAATAAAAAATCGCCTCCTTTATCTGCAAAGGAAAGTAGCTTTTTAATAATGGTATCAAAAAAATTAAAAAAGGGTAATCCTACAGAAGTTTTTAAAATTAATAAGGCAAATATTAATTGTAGTGTAAAACCTTTAATTACTAATTTATAATCTATTTTTTTGCGATTGTTACTCATTAAAAATGCAACTCCTAACAAAAAAATAATCCCTAATACTCCTATAAATTGATGCATCCCTTATCTTTAATTAATACTTTAAAGTTTTACTCTTTTTTTTAAATTTGTTAATATAAGAAAATGAAACAAGTCTATATACATTTATATGTTCAAGTATTCACAATACTATTTTTTTATGCTTCACATCTTAATGCTCAAAATATTAATAACTTACACCTAACATTTATTGGCGAACATATTTTGGATGCTAAAACTACGCTCAAAAAAACTGAAGTTGGAGGGCTTTCTGGTATTGATTTTTATAACGGAAAATGGTTAAGTATTTGTGATGGTTCTGAAAAAAACACTCGTTACTACGAGTTTGATCTAAGCTTTAATGATACTGCTTTTACAGGACTTACTACTATTGATGTTTCTTTTTTCAAAAACAGAAAGGGAGTTAAGCTTGATCACAAAAAATATGATGCAGAAAGCATCCGGTTTTTAAATGATAGTATTGTAATTTGGTCTTCCGAGGGTATTATAAGAAATGCTATTCCTACAGAAATTTTAAAAACAAATATCCATACTCAACAAACTCATAAAATTAAATTTCACAATCCAATTTTTGAGACCACTAGGCATAATAAAGGTTTTGAAGCCTTGTCCATTGCTTTCTCCAAACAAGGAATTTGGTTTGCTACCGAATCTCCTTTAACACAAGATGGCGAGTCCCCTACTTTTACAAAAAATAACGCTCCAATACGTATTTGTTACTATGATTTTGACAAAAAAACAATCACAAAACAATATGCCTACCAATTGGATAAAATTGCGTTAAAACCTAAACAGGTAAACGACCCCCAAATAAATGGCCTTGTAGCGTTACTACACATTAATAAAAAACAGTTTCTTACATTGGAGCGTTCTTTTACATTGGGTTATGGAACTCAGGGAAATGTTGTAAAACTGTACCTCACCACCATTAAAAACAATACTACTGCAATTGAGCATATGGCTTCTTTAAAAAACAAAACAATTACTCCACTTACTAAAAAATTAATTCTAAATTTTGAGACTATTAAAGAACAACTAACTAGCAAGTTAATTGATAATATTGAGGGAATGTGTTTTGGTCCTAAATTAAATAATGGAAAACGCACTCTTATTTTTGTCTCGGACAATAATTTTAACAAATACGGAAATCAAATTACTCAGTTTATAGCTTTTGAAACTGATGTTGAATAAAATAGCACCAATACTACACCCCAAAAATGCAATTGATTTTAACAACTCCTACAACAATTGTTAATTTGGAACGGAAGGACATAATATGTAGACTTTTTTTGTGCTGATTTTTAGAAAACTAATATACTTATTTTGCTTATCTATTCATACTCGCAAGAGTGAAACAAGACCCGAACTCTTTCGCTTTCAATTATTTGTGTCTCTAATATAGTAAGCACCTTAAAACATAAAAACACGTCACTTTATCCCCCATTAAAAGGTTTTTAGGTTTGTATGGATAGCAAAATACTTTCTTGAAAAGAATTGCATTTTTATTGAATTTTGCTGCTTTGTGTACGACTGTTGTTGTTTTCGGTAGATGGGTTTTTCTATAGACCACTTAAAAGGCTTCTGAGCACTGCTATTTTTTCATTGACCTTGTTATCGAGTAAATCGTTAAATACACAAGTAAACTATACTTGATAATCTAATTAATAGAACAGAAACCAAAAAAATACTGATTGTAAATTAATTGGATTAGATAGTTAAATTTAGACCTCTATTAAAAGTTATCTGTAAAAAAATAACGGCTCTCCTATAAACTTAAATAAGCATACTCTGTAGGCGAAAGCCCTGTATTTACTAGCCTTAAAGTACTATTAAAAATTTCACAACATAAATCTATAATTAAAGTAATCTTAAAATAATATACGTGGTGTAGTACTGTGGTAATATATAATAATTTGGCAACACGAAAGCACATTTGCTTAACAATTACAGGAGCATAAAAGCATAATTTTAAGTTCTTAATTAAAAACAAAAAATTATAACTATGAAAAAAATTAAAACATCTCTAATTGCAGCATTAAGTATTTTATATTTTACAAGCTGTACTAACGAGGATACAACAGTTTTTAGCGAAAGTAATTCTAAACTTTCTATTATTGGGGAAATAGAGGCGCCTCTTACTCACTTAGACAATGAAGGTCCCCATGACCATAATTTCTCTTCAAAAAAAACATTAGGTTTTACAGAAACATTTGAAAGGGGAAACAAAGCAAGTTATGCTAATGGAAATATTAATTTATTTTCGGGATCATGGAGACTAAGTGATGCCTTAATCGGCACATCATCCAGTGATCGCAAGTTTAGTTCTAAGTCTGTTAGGATACGAAATACAGGTTTTGTATTAATGAATTTTAATATGGATAATGGAGCTAGTGAAATACGTATAAGGCATGCTAAATTTGGAAGGGATGGTAATGCCACATGGAGGTTAATAGCATCATACGATAATGGAAGGAATTGGAATTTTGTAGGAAATACAGTAACCACTAGCAGTACTTCATTAAATACGGTTACTATTCGTTTAAATGAAAGTAGAGCAGTGCGTTATGGAGTAAGCAAAACAGGAGGTGGGTCTAATAGAATTAATATTGATAATATAGAAATAGTAACTACTGGTAGTGGGTCTAACTCACCTGCTCCTGGAGGTACAGGAAATGCTAGTAGAGATAGTAATTTAACTTTTGGAAATCCTTCCAATGCAAATACGAGTAGTATTAATTATTTTTTATCACGTAACCAATATAGCATGTCTTACAACAATACTAAAGGAACTCCAAATTGGGTGAGCTGGCATTTAAGTAGTGCTTGGTCAGGCGGAACAAGAAGGTGTAATTGTTTTAGAACAGATAGTGCTTTACCAAATAATTTCAAAAACATAGAAACTTCTGATTATACGGGTTCTGGATTTGATAGAGGACATATATGCCCTTCGGGAGACAGGACAGGAAGCACTACAGATAATTCTAATACTTTTTTTACAACGAATATTGCGCCACAAGCAGCAGATAATAATCAACGTTCTTGGAATGACTTTGAAAATTACTTAAGAGCACTTACTGAAAATGGTAATGAAGTACATATTATAGCAGGAATAGCAGGTACAGGAGGCACAGGTATTAATGGATTTAGAAACACTATTAATAATGGTAATATAACAGTGCCAGATTCTTTTTGGAAAGTTGCCTTAGTGCTACCAAATGGAAGCAATGACATTAGTAGAGTTACTACAGATACAAGGATTATTGCTATTAATGTCCCTAATGATCAAGGAAT
>CALGNG010000292.1 GCA_937958735.1 uncultured Aquimarina sp.
TGGTGGTGCTGAGCATATTGATAATCTTACACTTCAAGGCCCATTTGTAGGACCTCGTGCAGCTATGATTACTCCTTGGAGTACCAATGCTGTGGAGATTACACAAAATATGGCTATAGAAGGAATTATTCGTATCGAAGAATTTACGATTTCTACTGAAGGTTTTATCGATTTTGACCCAATGCTTTTTGAAAAGTTTACAGGATTAAATCAAGAAATGTTTACAGTAAGCATTACACCAGAAGCGGTATTGCCCATAGAAGATATTGCGGCGTATAATGCCCAAGAGGGACTATCCTTGAGTATCGAGGAGGTAGAATACCTGGAAGGGGTAGCTATTAAAATAGGACGTAAATTAACGGACTCTGAAGTATTTGGATTTTCGCAAGTAAATTCGGAACACTGTCGTCACAAAATTTTTAATGGAACTTTTGTTATTGATGGCGAAGAAAAACCATCTTCATTATTCAAATTAATTAAAAAAACATCTCAGGCGCATCCTAACGGAATTGTTTCTGCCTATAAAGATAATGTAGCTTTTGTAAAAGGACCTAAAGCAACCCAGTTTGCTCCTAAGACAGCTAATAAGCCAGATTATTACGAAGAAAAAGAATACGAAAGTGTAATCTCTATAAAAGCGGAAACGCATAATTTCCCAACTACGGTAGAGCCTTTTAATGGTGCCGCTACAGGAGCAGGGGGAGAGATTAGAGACCGTCTAGCAGGTGGTAAAGGTTCGTTACCATTAGCAGGGACAGCAGTGTACATGACATCGTACTCGCGTTTAGAGGAAAACCGCCCTTGGGAACAAAAAGTGGAAGAACGCCAATGGTTGTACCAAACGCCAATGGATATTCTAATAAAAGCGTCTAATGGAGCATCCGATTTTGGAAACAAATTTGGACAGCCTTTAATTACAGGTTCGGTACTTACTTTTGAGCATCAAGAAGAGGCTCGCTTAATAGGTTTTGACAAAGTAATTATGCAAGCAGGTGGTATTGGTTACGGAAAAGCAGACCAAGCCATAAAAGACAAACCCAATACAGGTGACCAAATTGTACTTTTAGGAGGTGAAAATTACCGTATTGGTATGGGAGGAGCTGCCGTTTCTTCTGCTGATACAGGAGGGAATAATTCAGGTATAGAATTAAATGCCATACAACGTTCCAACCCAGAAATGCAAAAGCGTGCTGCTAATGCTATTAGAGGAATGGTAGAAAGTGACAAAAATCCAATTGTATCTATTCATGACCACGGAGCAGGTGGACACCTAAACTGCCTTTCGGAATTGGTAGAAGAAACAGGAGGGAAGATTAACTTAGATAAATTACCTGTTGGAGACCCTACACTTTCTGCTAAAGAAATTATAGGTAATGAATCTCAGGAACGTATGGGATTGGTTATCGATTCTAAAAGTTTAGAAACCCTTACCGAAATTGCAGAGCGCGAACGCGCTCCTATATATAATGTAGGAAAAGTAACTGGAGACGATCGTTTTACGTTCGAATCTGCTACCACAGCAGAAAAGCCAATGGATTTGGCTTTAGAAGATATGTTTGGGAGTTCTCCAAAAACCATAATGACAGACGAAACGCAAACCTACAATTACGAAGCGTTGAGTTACGATACAGATAATACAGTAAACTATATTAAACAAGTATTGCAGTTAGAAGCTGTTGCATGTAAAGATTGGTTAACTAATAAAGTAGACCGTTGTGTAGGTGGTAAAGTAGCCAAACAACAGTGTGCAGGACCATTACAATTGCCTTTAAACAATGTTGGGGTAATGGCTTTGGATTATAACAGTACTAATGGTATTGCTAATGCTTTAGGGCATTCTCCATTAACGGGTCTAATAGATCCGGCTGCGGGGAGTAAAAATGCTATAGCAGAATCTTTAACCAATTTGGTTTGGGCACCTTTAGAAGACGGATTAAAGTCCGTTTCCCTTTCTGCAAACTGGATGTGGCCTTGTAATAACAAAGGAGAAGATGCGCGTTTGTATACTGCGGTAGAAGCCGTTTCGGACTTTGCTATTAACCTAGGTATTAATATTCCAACAGGAAAAGACTCGTTGTCTATGAAGCAAAAATATCCAGACAAGGATGTAATTGCTCCAGGTACTGTAATTATTACTGCTGCAGGGCATTGTAATGAAATTAATAAAGTAGTAGAGCCAGTACTTAAAAAAGATGGTGGAGCTATTTATTATATTAATATTTCGGAAGACGACTTTAAATTAGGCGGTTCTTCTTTTGCGCAGATTTTAAATAAAATAGGGAATGAAGCACCAACAATTAAAAACGATGCTAATTTTGCTACTACTTTTAATACTGTGCAACAATTAATTAGCGAAGGACAAATATTAGCAGGACACGATATAGGTTCTGGTGGTTTAATAACCACTTTGCTAGAATTGTGTTTTGCCGATGTAGATTTAGGAGCAAACATCAATTTAACAGAGCTTAAAGAAGTAGATACTACTAAAGTATTATTTGCGGAGAATATAGGATTGGTTTTCCAAGCTAAAGAAGATGAAGTATTAGAAGCAGTATTATCGAAGGCAAATATTACTTTTACTAAAGTAGGTACTGTAGTAGAAAGCGATCGTTTAAATATTAAAAACGGATCGGACTCTTTAAGTCTTTCGGTATCCGAATTACGAGATGTTTGGTTTAAAACTTCTTATTTATTAGATCAAAAACAAAGTGGTACAGAAAAAGCAACCGAACGTTACGACAACTATAAAAACCAAGCTTTAAAATATACATTCCCTTCGGATTTTGATGGAAAGAAACCTGTGTTTACAGGAAAACGTCCTAAGGCAGCTATTATAAGAGAAAAAGGAAGTAATTCCGAACGCGAAATGGCGAACTCTCTATATTTAGCAGGTTTTGATGTTAAGGATGTGCATATGACCGATTTAATTTCGGGTCGTGAGAATTTAGAAGATATTCAGTTTATCGGAGCAGTTGGAGGATTTTCTAATTCCGATGTATTAGGTTCTGCTAAAGGTTGGGCTGGAGCATTTAAGTATAACGACAAAGCTCGTACAGCTTTAGAAAACTTCTTTAAAAGAGAAGATACCCTTTCGGTTGGTATTTGTAATGGATGCCAGTTATGGGTGGAGCTAGGTCTTATGGATCAAGAACAAACGCAAAAAGCAAAAATGCTTCATAACGATTCTCATAAACACGAGAGTAATTTTACTTCGGTAAAAATCCAGAAAAATAATTCGGTAATGCTTTCTAATTTAGAAGGGACTACGCTTGGAGTTTGGATTTCTCATGGAGAAGGAAAATTTAGCTTACCAGAAGCAGAAGGGAATTACGATATTGTAGCTAAATATGGTTACGAAGGCTACCCAGCAAACCCTAATGGTTCTAGCTATAATACAGCTATGTTAGCAACAAAAGATGGTAGACATTTAGCGACTATGCCACATATAGAAAGATCTATTTTTCAATGGAACTGGGCAAATTATCCAGCAGGTCGTAAAGATGAGGTGACGCCTTGGTTACAAGCATTTACTAATGCAAGAGTTTGGATAGAGGAGAAGAAGTAATAGTATTAAATCTATAAGAAAAGGGCTTTGTGAGATAATTTCACAAAGCCCTTTTTTAGGTTTTTATAGGGTATTACTTTTGTGTTTAGAAATAGGTTATTTAATAATATTTCCTTTAAAGTCTATAATAACATCTTTTCCATTAATTTTTGCATTAGCGGTGCTTTCTGTGGAAAATGTGGAAATAAAATCAAAACTATAAGGGATTGTCAAGGTTCCTTTTTTGTCAATGGCTCCATATTTACCGCCTTGTAATATTTTGTAAGGACCTTTTTCAATGATTTTAAAATCTTTTCGGACTATTGCTATTCCATTAGTAAAAGGAGTAACATTTTCATAAATCGCATCTATTACAATAGCTCCACATTCGTTTATAAACCCAAGTTTATTGTCTTTTTTAAATCTTGCGTATTTTTCTTTAAAAGGATCAATAAAGTTATCTATTTCTAGAGTAGGGATATCCAATTTTTCACCTTTACTATTTATGTAGTAATTTCCATTACTATCTCCTACAGCGGCAATACCACAGTTAGTAAATTCACTAACAATACCAAACTGAGGTTCAATTGTAATTTTTTCATTTTGTTTAAAACCCCATCCTTCGGAAGTTTCAAAAGGAATAATTTTTTTTGACTGAGAATTGCAACTTACTAAAGAAAACAAAGCTATTAAATAAAATATTTTTTTCATTTTTTTAGTTTGAAACCGCCCAGAATTCCATTGAATGAGCAGAATTAAATAAATCATATGTTTTAACAGTCCCTTTATCCCATAAATCGGCATGACCATTGAGTCCAGACATTTGTTCGTGAAATAAAATTATTCCTTGTTCTTTGTAGTAAAGTCATGCTTACTAGGATTTACCGTTCCCTTCCATTCCAACGTGGGTTTTCCATATTTGTCATGGAGATACTTACTCATGTTTGGTACATTAAAAATATATTTTCCATTTTTACCTGTTACATAATCCCTTATAGATAAACCTGAACTATTTAAGTCACTTTGCGAAATTCTATGAGATACGGTATGATTTAATGCATAGCAAAGTCTTACACAACAGGTATTATGAAAAGAGCTGTTTATCCAGTTTCTTGTTGCATCACTAGTTTTAGGACTATTATTTTTGCTAAAAGATTTTTCTAATACAGACGATTCGTTAGGATACGCCATCCACATAGTTTGAAATTCATTAAGTTTTTCCATTTGAGTACTTTAGAATTAAAATTTGTAATACTAAATATAGACTAATTACAATGGAAAGATGGGAGGATGTTGTAATAATTAAAATTGAATAAAAAAATAGAGATGATTAATATCAATTAAATTATATAATATGAATGTCGTCTGTTTCTTTTTATATAAAACTATAATAATTTACTAAGGCGTCATTATGTAATTAATGTGGTATAACTTCTGATTTAAATAGGTTTAGGAATAATAATAGTAAGTACTTTAAAAATAAGTAAACTAACACAAATTCCTAAAGATATAAAACACATAGGAATTCCTCCGCCAGTTTTAGGACAAACTCCTGTCCCAGTAAGTTCGGTAAGGCTTCCAATAAGAGCCATAAGAAAAGGGATGCCTATAAAAAGGAAATAGATCTTGTTACTTATTTTATTATTTATTAGATGACTAATTGTGGCTATTAAAAA
>CALGNG010000293.1 GCA_937958735.1 uncultured Aquimarina sp.
ATGCAGATATTACCTTGCAACTAGCACACCACTTTACTCCAGAACTTAAACAAGCCAATACTTTAGAGCTTTTTAATACTATCGAATTGCCTTTACTTAGAGTATTAGGAGCCATGGAATTGGAAGGTATTAATTTAGATATCGATTTTTTAAATAGCCTTTCGGCAGAACTTAATAACGATATACTAACATTAGAAAAAAACATTTACGAGCAAGCCGGAGAAGAATTTAATATTGGATCTCCAAAACAATTAGGAATTGTTCTTTTCGAAAAAATGAAGCTAATAGACAAACCTAAAAAAACCAAAACAGGTCAATACTCTACCGCAGAAGATGTACTTTCTTATCTCGCTAAAGATCATAAAATAATAGCAGATGTATTAGAATATAGAGGCTTAGCTAAACTAAAAAGCACCTATATAGATGCCTTACCTAATCAGGTTAACACCAACACAAAAAGAGTCCATACCGACTATATCCAAACAGTAGCTGCTACAGGTAGACTAAGCTCTAACAATCCTAATTTACAAAACATCCCTATTCGTACCGAACGCGGTAGACAAGTCCGCAAAGCATTTGTCCCACGTAACAATAACCACGTACTACTTGCCGCCGATTATTCGCAAATAGAACTGCGTATTATTGCAGCACTTAGTAACGAAACAGCTATGATCGAAGCTTTTAAAAACGGCGAAGACATTCACGCCACTACAGCTTCCAAAGTTTTTAACATCCCACTAGAAGAGGTAACCAGAGAACAACGCAGCCATGCTAAAACCGTAAATTTTGGCATTATTTATGGTGTTTCCGCCTTTGGACTAAGTAACCAAACTAATTTATCTAGAGCAGAATCCAAAGAACTTATCGATGCCTATTACGAAAATTACCCTAAACTAAAATCGTATATGAACGATTTAGTTAACAATGCACGAGAAGATGGATATGTACAAACTGTATTAGGACGTAGGCGCTACCTTAAAGACATCAATTCTGCCAATGCTGTAGTACGAGGTGCTGCAGAACGAAATGCCGTAAATGCTCCTATCCAAGGAAGTGCTGCCGATATTATAAAAATTGCCATGATTAATATTTACAATAAATTGAACGAAGGTAATTTTAAAACAAAAATGCTCCTACAAGTACATGATGAATTGGTATTTGATGTCCCTAAAGACGAATTGGAAACAATACAAAAGCTAATAAAAACAGAAATGGAAAATGCCTACAAACTAGATGTACCCCTTGATGTAGAAATTGGAATAGGTCAAAACTGGCTAGAAGCGCATTAAAACACACAAATTCTAAACAAAAGATTAAATAATTGTTTAGAACACTACTATTTCTTTTATTTATATAAAATATCACCTTTGTGGAGCAATTAGTAAAATACAACCAACTTTTTACGGAATACCTAGAACAAAATACAGGAATTCCAGAGCCTAAAAATCTATACGAGCCTATACAATACATCCTTAATTTAGGAGGAAAACGCATACGTCCTATCTTAACACTAATGGGAGCCGATATTTTTGGACTATCTCCCGAAGAAGCTCTTCCTGCTGCATTAGCTATAGAGGTTTTTCACAACTTTAGCTTAGTCCATGACGACATTATGGATGCTGCCCCATTACGTCGTGGCAAAGACACTGTACACACTAAATGGAACTTAAATACAGGAATCCTTTCTGGGGATGCTATGCTTATACAGGCCTACCAATGTTTTGAAGTATATGACCACAAACTATTCCACCAGCTAGTAACCTTATTTTCCCAAACGGCCTTAGAAGTTTGCGAAGGGCAACAATACGATATCGATTTTGAAACCCGAGACAATGTTACGGAAGAAGAATATATAAAAATGATTACTTATAAAACCTCTGTTTTAGTAGGTTGCGCCTTCCAAATGGGAGCAATTATAGCCAATCAAGATACAAAAACTCAAAAACTTATCTATAACTATGGTACATTATTGGGTCTTGCTTTCCAAATACAAGACGACTATTTAGATGCCTTTGGAAATCCAGAAACTTTTGGAAAACAAGTAGGAGGGGATATTATAGAAAATAAAAAAACCTATTTGTATTTAAAGGCTACAGAACTAGGAAACCACACACAAGTAGAACAATTACAAGAATTATTTTTAAATAAAAACAATGTTAATCTAAAAGGCAAAATTTCTACCACAAAACAAATTTTTAACGAATCTGGTGCTACCGAAGCAACACTAAAAACCATTAAAGATTACACCAATAAAGCATTCGAAGTTGCAAAACAATTATCTATTTCCGAAGACAACAAAAAGCTTTTAATTAATTTTGGAACCTATTTAATGAATCGTAGAGTGTAACACAAAAAACACTTATAAGTTATCGGTTAGCTTATGGATTTTAATTACTTTTGAGGAAATTAACAATTCAATATATTAACATGAAAACATTTAAACTATTATTGATTACATTATTTGCTATTTTAACTAGCTGTAGCAGCGATGATGATGCCGGCGTTGACTTTTCCGAAGGCTCAGGTGGATCTGAATTCCTTACCGGAAAATGGCAATTAGCTAATATTATTTTTGAAGATTTTGGTTCTGACATTGAAGAATGCGAAAAAAGCTCTACACTAGAATTTAACGAGACAGAAGCTACTTACGTTAGCGTTTTTCAAATTGATGATGAAGGCACTTGCTCTGAAGGTTCTACTAGATCTAGTTCTTTTACTGTTAATGAAAACAGATTACAATCATCTGCTCTACCAGGAATATTTGATGAGGATACAACAACATTTACTGCTACTGAAAACTCACTAAGAATAATAGGTGAAGATACTTTTTTAGAAATAGACGATTTGGATGATCTGGATAATCAAAAAGAAGTTACTGAAAAAGTTGTTTACATTTTTAATAAAATTTAAGTTTCTCAAAAAAACAAAATTTTGTATAAAAAAAACAGGTTTAACTTTAAAAGTTAGACCTGTTTTTTTTATACAAAATTAAGCCCTTCCCTAAAGATCTTATTTAATCCACTAAATACAAATACCCCGTCTTTTCTTCAGTTTTATCCAAACATGTACTTAATGCTTCTATATGATAAAAGTAGACCCCCGCTGGTAATTCTTTTTGACCCAATAGTATCGTTAATGAATCTTCTGTATCCACTCTACCTTTAAAAACTTTTGCTTTGTTATCATATTCATCCGTATCATAGACTAGCGCACCCCATCTATTAAATATTTTAAGCTCTATAGAGTTATAAAATTCAATATTTTTAATTACTAAAAAATCGTTTTTACCATCTCCATTATTACTAATTGCATTAAAAACCGTTAGTGGTTTTATATTTAGATTAACAGTATAGGGTTCCGAAATAAAATCTGTTTTTCTACAACTATCACTTAAATCGGAAACTACAAATCGGATCCATTTACAATTAAGAAGTGGATCAAAATCTATTTGCAAATTAGCAGTACTAACACCACTAAAGGATGCATCTCTAAACAAATCCTCCCAGTTCTCTCCATTGTCATTACTAATTTGCCATACTATATCCACCTCTGTTATTAAAGTCTCATCGACAAAAGAAAAAGAAACACTACCCCCCTCTTCCTCTATTAGAATTAAATCTTTAGGGTTGTAATTAATTTCAAATTTAAAATCACTTTTCTCTAAAAAATCAAAAACTCCGTTTTTATCAAAATCAAGTGGCTCTATATAACCTCCTTCTCCAATTACTAAACCTCTGGAATTTTCTACAATTGGAGAAACCCCCAAAAGCCCATCTCCATCCATATCACTAAACCCCGCTTCTACAGTATCAAAACAGCCATCTCCATCGCTATCCAAGTCCAAATCGTTAGTAATCCCATCGTTATCACTATCCAAAACACAAGGAAACACTCCATTACACTCCACCATATTTGTTATCCCATCGTTATCTATATCGTCGTCTATTATTGTTTTTTGCACGCATATTTTTTGCTCGTTAAAAAACAACCCTGTAGATCCCGTAAAACCCCAAACAGCTTCATCGCTACCAATAATAGATATTAAATCCACCTTAATTTCTGTAATAAAACGATCGTCAAAAAAATAGCTAAAATTGTTAAGGACAGGATCCCAAATAAATCTGACTTTATGAAAACGCCCATCTTCTAAATTAGGCAACAAAACTGGGCCAAATAAGGTTTCTAATTCATTATTATGATCTGTATTTCCATTAATTGCAATTGCTGTATGGTCTTCTACAGGATCATTAATTTCATCTTTATTCTGGTACGTATCAAACTCTACCCCTAAAGAGTTTAAAATCCCCTCAAAACCTAAACCCAATCCTTTGTTACCAAACCTTATAGACGTTTCTGACCTTAAAACAAAAGCCACTCCATCGGCTCCATCATTATTTTCTCCCAAAAAAATTAGAAATTGAAAATCAAAAGGAATATTTAGATTTACCTTATCTGCTCCCCACACCGCTCCCGATTGATCTCTTTCATTTCCTGTAACTATATACTCATTAGAAACACTTACAAAAGAATCATTTTCTGCAATTAATCCAGCATTTATACATTCTTGACTGTATACACTAGACCAGAAACAAAAAAGCACTAAAGAACAATAAAATTTATACATTATATTTCTTTTTAGTTAATACCCTCCAAAGAGAAAATACCCTACCTAAAAACATAAAATATCTTTGTGAAAATCTTAGATAACTTTATAAAACACAAAAAGACCTTCTTTACAGAAGGTCTTTTTGTATATGTAAAAATAAAATTTACTATTTTAATATAGAAGCTATCTGACTAGCTAACTCTACTCCAATACGGTCTTGTGCTTCTGCTGTAGCAGCACCAATATGCGGAGTTAAAGAAATTTTATTGTGCATTAATAACTTAATTTCTGGCTTAGGTTCGTTTTCAAAAGTATCTAAGGACGCAAAACCTAGTTTTCCACTATCTAAAGCATCTACCAAAGCAACCTCGTCAATTACACCACCACGTGCTGCATTTACAATGGCCGCTCCCTCTTTCATTAAATCAAATTCTGCTTTACCTATAACATACTCTTTTTGAGCTGGTACGTGTAATGTAATAAAATCTGCTTGCTTTAAAACTTCTTCTTTAGAAACGCTAGCTAAATTAAAAGACACCGTTTGTCCATCAAAGAAACTAATTTCTAAAGTTGCTTTTTCTGTAAACGGATCAAAGTATACTACCTTCATACCAATACTTAAAGCAATACGAGCTGTAGCTTGTCCTATACGTCCAAAACCAATTACACCTAAAGTTTTTCCTTTTAACTCTACTCCTTTAGCATAAGCTTTTTTCAAACCTTTAAAGTTTGACTCTCCTTCTAAAGGCATGTTTCTATTAGAATCGTATAAGAAACGTACTCCACCGTAAAGGTGAGCAAATACAAGTTCTGCTACAGATTCCGAAGAGGCTGCTGGTGTATTAATTACAGATAATCCTTTTTCGCGTGCATATTCCACATCGATATTATCCATACCTACTCCACCGCGTCCAATAATTTTTAAACCTGGACAGTTGTCTATAATATCTTTACGTACTGTAGTAGCACTACGCACTAACAATACTACAACATTATTTTCGTTGATATAATTTAATAATTGATCTTGGGCAACAGTAGTCGTTGATACTTCAAAACCTGCTTTTTCTAAAGCATCTATTCCGCTTTGTGAAATTCCGTCGTTTGCTAAAACTTTCATTTGAGAGAATTTAATTTGATACAGCTTATTGCTGCGTATTTATTAAAAAAACAGATTCCCGCTTAAGCGGGAATCCATATACTTTATTTTTTAAGCTTTACGCTCTAAGTCACTCATAATATCTACAAGAGCTCCCACACTTTCAATTGTCATGGCATTATACATACTTGCACGATATCCACCTACACTACGGTGTCCATTTACTCCGTTAATACCTCCTTCTTTTAACATTGTTTCAAAAGTCTCTTTTAAATCTCCATTTGTTAAATTAAAAGTAGCATTCATACTAGAACGATCTTCTGTTGTTGCAAAACCTTCAAATAATGGGTTCAGATCAATTTCAGAATAAATAAGATTGGATTTCTTTTCGTTTTCTTCTGCTATAGCTGCAATACCACCTTTTGCTTTTAACCACTCCATATTTAACATCGATACATATATAGGATATACTGGAGGCGTATTAAACATGGCTCCTTTACTAATATGTACTTTATAATCTAACATAGAAGGAATCTTGCGATCTATTTCTTTCAAAATATCCTCACGAACTACAACTAAAGTAGTTCCTGCAGGCCCCATATTCTTCTGTGCTCCAGCGTAAATTAATCCAAACTGAGAAAAATCCAATACACGAGAAAAAATATCACTACTCATATCACAAATTAATGGAGTATCCGTTTTTGGAAATTCCTTCATTTGAGTACCAAAAATAGTATTATTACTTGTCATGTGTACATAATCTAATCCCTCTGGAACTGTATAGCCTTTAGGTATATAATTAAAATTAGCATCTTCCGAAGAAGCTATTTCTACCACATCTCCAAATAACTTAGCTTCTTTTAAAGCCTTCTGGCTCCAAGCACCTGTAGTTACATAACCTGCCTTACCTTTTAAAAGGTTATAAGCTACCATTAAAAACTGCGTACTTGCTCCGCCTCCTAAAAATAAGGCTTTATATCCTTTACCTTGAAGCCCTAAAAGCTCTAATGCTAACTCTCTAGCATTTTCCATTACATCTACAAAATCCTTACTTCTGTGGGAAATTTCTAATATAGATAATCCAGAATCGTTAAAATCTAATACTGCTTGAGATGCTTTTTGAAAAACTTCTTGTGGTAAAATACAAGGTCCTGCGCTAAAATTGTGTTTTTTCATAAATGTTAATTTGAACACTTAAGTGTGCCATAAGCTGTACGAAGTACAATTAATATTTGGTAATAAACAAGCCACAAAGGTCTTAATAATCTTTATTATTTCAAGCCTTTTTATCAAATTTATGCATTAAATTTTCAACAAAAAGGCTACAGTGTCTATTTCGTCTGCATAATCCTGTAAATTAGGATATTGTGTTTTACCAAAATCCACATTTTTAGTGCTTTCTGGAAAATTAACAATACATTGCAAATCGGCTTGCTTGTCTTTAAAAAGTAATTTTAAATCTTCATAATTATCATAATATTCAAAAAAGACACTAGAAATAGGAGAACTATAGCTTTCGTCTTCTTTAATCATCAAGAAACCATTATCTAATAATTTAAAACTACTCATTAAATACACTGCCTTGTTGTAGTCGTAATTATTCGTATACTTTTCATGCTTTAAAATATTTTGAAACTTAAAAATAGATTTATAAAATTCATCAAAAACATACCCCCTAGGAACTAACAACTTAGAAACACTCCTGCAACCTAATCCGTAGTACCTAAAAATATCCTCTCCTAAAGCACTTAATTGCTCTTTAGTTTCGCCTCCTGTTAAAACCGCCACAGAGTTTCTGTTTTTTCTAATTATACTAGTCTTGTCTTTAAAGTAATGTTCAAAATAACGTGCTGTGTTATTACTTCCTGTAGCAATAACCGCATCAAAATCCTGTAATTTCCCCTCCGTAAACTCTATTAAAGGTTTAAATGCCGGCGCTACCATAATTAAATACTCGCATAATAGCGGAATTAACTTTACATCGTCCGATGACAACTTTACCAAAGCTTTATGTCCTGTAATTAAAATTGACAATAAATCATGAAAACCCACTAATGGAATATTTCCTGCCATTACAATACCTACGGTTTTAGACTCTGTATCTACAAAATCATAAACACTAGTCCAGTCTTTTAAAGACTCTTTCTTCAAAGCTTCCGACCACTGGAATACAGAAAAAAGCACCTGCTCCGGCAAAAACCATCCGTTTTTATGCTGTGCTCCATTTATAGTACTTAAAAAACGTTCAAAAAACAAATCGTTAAACTTAACACTTTCTTCTCGCCTACTGCTATCCCCTTTAAACTGGCTTAAAAAGTTACCTAATTCAGAAAAAGCATCAATTCTATTATTTAAAGTCATCTACTATTTGTTTATAAATTCTAATGGCATTATTTTTGTACAAATTTAGAATAAAAAAAAGCTATGGCAATTATTATAACAGACGAGTGTATCAACTGTGGAGCTTGTGAACCAGAATGCCCTAATACAGCTATATACGAAGGTGCTGACGATTGGAGATACAGCGACGGTACAGATCTTGAAGGTAATGTAGTATTACCTGGAGGAAAAGAAGTAGACGCAGAAGAAGCACAAGAACCTGTGAGCGACGAATTTTATTTTATTGCTCCAGATAAATGTACAGAATGTAAAGGCTTCCATGAAGAACCACAATGTGCTGCAGTATGCCCTGTAGACTGCTGCATACCTGACGAAGATATAGTGGAAACAGAAGAAGAATTATTAGCAAAACAAGCGTTTATGCATAAATCATAAGTTTTACTTTTACAATACACAAAAGAGGCTACCCCAAAAAGGTAGTCTCTTTTACTTTTATTACACCTAACTATAGCAAAAAGTACATCTAAGCTTTTAAAGATCCATTTCTACATCTATTTAACCTGCATTAATACAAAAAAGAACCCTATCTTTAAAGTAGCAAATAATCTGTTTTTTACAACAGAAATAACTACTGTACCTTAAATAATATCTATATTTAGTTTATAATACATTACAATGGAATTTCCCAAATTTTTAATAGGCGACAACACCGATTACCCAGAGGCCATTTTTGTAATTCATACCGAGTTCCCTAGATGCATTATTAATTTAGCAGACGACGAAGTGGAATGGCTAGAAGAGTTTAATACTTCCGACGAGGAAGAATTACTAGAAGAATCCCAAATACTTGTAGAGGCCGCATCTAATTTTTACGATAGAGAAATAGAACGTTACGATAATTAATATTTTTTATAATGAAAGTACTATATACAAC
>CALGNG010000294.1 GCA_937958735.1 uncultured Aquimarina sp.
GCTGAAGTTGATTTTGAAGAATTGAAAAGTGGGCTAGACTTATTAACAAAAGAAGATGAGCCTACTTTAATTGTTTTTCCCGATGCGACATCTTTAGTAGAAGGTAAAATGATAGAGCTGTACAATCAAGCTTTACAGCAAGCCGAATCTTTAAAAGATCGTTTTGTATTAATAGATACTTATACAGACAAAAGTGAAGCAGTAGATAATTTAAGACAAGGATTAAGTTTAGGAGGGGCATTAAAATATGGTGCAGCATATTACCCACATTTACTTACTACCTTAAAGTATACGTTAGATGATTCTAATATATATATAAGAACAACTATTAATAGGGAGCAAAATAGACTTTTAAGAAGAGCAAGAGAAGAAGCCGAAGAACTTAAAAATGCAGCACAGATTGCTAGAGACGAAGCAGAAGTAGCTTTGTTGGCCGATCCAGGAAACACCACCTTAGAGGCAGCTTTTGAGGTATCTAAAGTATTGTTTGCTAATGCTACAGATACATTGGAGGTAGCAGTAAAAGAAGAGGAAACTAATAGGAAAATACAATTATTTGTAAACGATATATTGTTGCTGGAGAGTAAGAGTATTAGCGAAATAGAAGGTTATAGCAATTCTAAAAATGCAATTACACTTTCTGGAATTAAAAATTTAAATATTTCTATTTATAATTCGATTAAGAAATCTATTGTTACAAAACTGGGAGGAATTGTATTGGCACCATCCTCTATTATGGCAGGTATTTATGCTAAAGTAGATAGTACTGTTGGGGTTTGGAAAGCACCAGCTAATATTGGAGTAAATGCTGTAGTAAAGCCTACAGTAAAAATAACCAACGATATTCAAGATGGACTAAATGTAGATGTTATAGCAGGAAAATCGATTAATGCTATAAGAACTTTTACAGGGAAAGGAACCTTGGTTTGGGGAGCAAGAACTTTAGATGGTAATAGCTCGGAATGGAGATATGTTCCCGTAAGAAGGCTTTTTAACATGGTAGAAGAGTCTGTTAAAAAAGCAAGTGAACGTTTTGTTTTTGAATCTAATAATTCCAAAACATGGGTGCAAATTAGAGCAATGATAGAAAATTTTTTGAATCAGCAATGGGTAGATGGAGCATTAGCAGGAAATACTGCAGAAGAAGCCTTTTATGTACGTGTGGGTTTAGGAGAAACCATGACATCGGTAGATATATTAGAAGGAAGAATGAATATTGAAATTGGAATGGCTGCAGCAAGACCTGCAGAATTTATCGTTTTAAAGTTCTCTCATAAACTTCAAGAAGAGTAATCGATAAAATTTAGTAATAATTAAAATAGTACATCATGACGGAGTACCCATTAAGTAAGTATTATTTTCAAGTAGACTGGGGTGGGACTCTAATAGGTTTCAACGAAATATCTGGATTAGATGTGGAAGTAGACCTTATAGAATACCGACAAGGAGCTAGCCCTGAGTTTACTAAATCGAAAATGCCAGGGATGAAAAAATACAGTAATATTACTTTAAAACGGGGTTCGTTTAAAGGGGATAATGAATTTTTCGACTGGATAAATACCATCAAATTAAATACAGTAGAGCACAGATCAATTATCATTTCGTTGTTAGACGAAGAAGGAGATCCAGCAATTACATGGAAAATTAATAAAGCGTTTCCTGTAAAATTACAAGGAACAGATCTTAAGGCAGAAAGTAACGAAGTAGCTATAGAATCTATCGAGTTAGCCCATGAAGGTTTAGTAATTCAAAATTAAAAATAAATACATCTTAAAAATCAAATTAGAATATGAATTTTAAAACACCAGGTGCTTACATTCAAGAAGTGGCTAGCTTGCCAGCTTCTGTTGCACAAGTAGAAACGGCTATTCCTGCATTTATAGGATATACCGAGAAGAATACAAACCTTGAAGTAGATGGAATTTTTGTACCTACGCCTGTTCGAATTACTTCGATGTTAGAGTATATAGAGATTTTTGGCGGCCCTTTTAATGAATCTGTTTCCGTTAATGTTACTACTAATCCAATAGAAACAGGAGGCGGATTAATTGTTGATGTGCCAGATGGTACTGCATTTTCTGGACACAATATGTATTATGCAATACAACTCTTTTTTGCTAACGGTGGAGGACCTTGTTATATAGTTTCTGTTGCTGAGTATATAGGATCTTTAGCTTCGGGTGATTTTTTAACAGGATTAAAAGAATTAGAAAAAGAAGATGAACCCACTTTAACTGTAATTCCAGAAGCAGTTAATTTTTCCGATCCTGTAGGGACATATAACTTGTATAAATTAGCGTTAGATCAGGCGGAAAAATTACAAGATCGTTTTGTAATTATAGATACTACAACGGCCGATGAACTAAGAGATAACCTTAGCAGTGGATCTAGTTTGAAGTATGGAGCGGCTTATTTTCCGAATTTACTTACTACCATGGATTATGCTTTTGGAGAAGAGACAGTAAGTGTTCAGTTTGATGGAGCATCAATTACTTTAGAAACTATTGCTAATGG
>CALGNG010000295.1 GCA_937958735.1 uncultured Aquimarina sp.
GAGAGCAACAGCGTGTAGCTATTGCTAGAGCTTTATTAAACGATCCAGAACTAATTTTAGCCGACGAACCTACAGGGAATTTAGACCCACAAACTTCCTTAGAAGTAATGGCTTTATTAAAAGAAATTAATGCCAATGGAAACACTATTTTTATGGCTACACACGATTATGCTTTATTACTTAAGTATCCTTCTAAAACACTTAAGTGCGAAAACAGTAAAATATTCCAAGTAGTACAGCGAAAAGGATAACTGCTATTATTTAATACTAATTGCTAAAAATTTAAAAATAGATCAAGACTTTTTATAAAACAGCTTGATCTATAAAAAATACAAGATTAACAAATTAATTAATATTCTAGATACCAAACCACTACCCCTACATTCCTGCTTTTATTAAGTAGCCTTTATTATTCAATAAATGAAGAATGAATGTATTTTTGGAACAATTCTACTAAGTTTAATTGTTTATTAGGTCTTAGCTGTATCATTAGAACATAAGCTAGCTCTCTATCTAAATCCATTTTAAAAAACGTACCCGCAATTCCTCCCCAACCATATTCTTTTTCTAATTTATTATGGGGATTTTCTTTTATAGAAAAACCTAAACCAAAACCTGTTTCCCCTTTGGGGAGTTGTAATTGTTTATTATAATTTCGTACTTCTGTAAGCTGATCTTTTAACATTAATTCTACCGTTTCTATTTTTAAAATACGATGTTTATTTAACTTTCCTTTATTTAGTATCATTTGACAAAACTTTAAATAGTCATAGGTTGTAGATACCAAACTTGCCGAACCATCTAAAAAAGTTACTTTATTTAAATAGCGATTATCTCTTTGTTTTTCCACTATTTCCAAACCACTTTGTTTATTCCAACCATAGCCAACCGTAAAACGTGCTGCTTTTTCTTTTGGTAACTCAAAATGAGTGTCATTCATTTTTAAGGGATTAAAAATATTTTCTTTTAAATAAACATCTAATGATTTTCCTGAAATAACTTCTACCAAATAACCACATAGGGTTGTGGAAAAACCGTATTTCCAATCTGTACCAGGTTCAAATTCTAATGGAAGTTTACTTAGCTTTTCTACAAATTCTTTATTTGTTTGGGAAGTAAACAAATTGGATTTAGCATATAGTAGATTTAATTCTTTATTTCTTCCATAAGTAAATCCCGATGTATGTCTTAGTAGATCTATAATTTTGATTGGATTTTTTGCTGGAGTAATTTTAGAGTTCCTATAAATATTGGTGTTTTTAAAGATGGGCAAGTATTTATAAAGTGGGGCTTCTAAATCTATTTTCCCTTCTTCATATAATTGCATTAATGCCACCGATACTATTGGCTTAGTCATAGAAAAAATCCTAAAAATACTATGACTATCTATTAATTTTTCTTCCTCCAAATTAGCATATCCATAGCTATTAAAATGGACTAATTTTCCTTTGCTAATTATTGCTGTTTGTATCCCTGCTAGTTTTTTTGCTTCTACCAAACCATGAAAATGCTTATCCATAGTTTCTAAAATATTTGCAGAAAATCCAGCCAATTCTGGCTTAATCACTTCAAAAGGTTTTTCTTGAGCACTTAATTTTATAGATATTATGCCTAGAATAATTATTAGTCTAATCCTTAATAAATTTTTCATTCTATTTTTTAATTTAACCTTTATATTATCTGGCAACCAAGATAATATTCCTGTACTTTGGGGTTTCAAGACTATTTCCCTCACTAAACGCCAAATCAATAGCATATACTAGTTCCTTTTATTACAACTATATAACTTAAAATTTATTTAGTTTTTCCATTTTTTAATTTTAGAGTTAATCTTTACTTAACATTTAGCTATACGCAGTGTAAGAGCAGAAAATTATAAGTTTTCGAGCAATCGCTTGTCCAAAGTTTATTTTTTATAAAATACTAAATTTAAGTCTTTGGCTACCTCAAAGACAAACCCAAACCTTTCGAGTTAACATTTACTCCTTCCTTCCTATGTTTTTTTACATAGTTTTGACTTTCATATCTTCAAATACATTTTCAGGATGATAATAGCGACTAGTATTTTTTTGCCAATGATATGAAGAAGCTATTATAATTTCTAGTGCCTTCAAATATTTATCTACAACTAATTTATCACTTTGTACTAAAGATTCGGTTCTTACTTTTTTTATAGTTGATTTAAAATCAGAATAAATGTGGTTAACTTTGTCTATTGATTTAATTACTGCTTCATTATAATTAGATGCTTCTTTAGTCGTTAAATATGCATTTATTAAATTATAATTACTATGTTTTTCTTTTGCATATGAAAAAATATCATTGGATAAAGCACCAATTAAAGCACATTGTTTACAAAGCTTTTTTATATAAATTTTTTCATTATTTATTAGCTCTTCACTTAAATAAATAGAATGTACATATTCAATTAAATCTATAAGGAGGTACATCCCTCCAGTAATTAATCTTATGGATATATATTCATCAACAGTATTATATTTTTTTTCTATTAATGAAGCCGATAAATGTTCTATAACAGAATTAGTATATTTATTAAAAAATAATTTAGGACTATCATTTCTTAAAATTTCACTAATATAATTTATTGAATTGTATAATTTATTAATTTTAAAATTTTTAGAATTATACATTTTTTCTCCTTTCCATATTTCTAAAATTTTATTTACTTGGGGCAACTCCCCTGTCTTAGTATCCTCTCCAAAAAAGTCATCTAAAAAGTACAAAACATCATATGTAACAAGAACATTTATCATTTTATCTACAGGACAATCTATATAAATGTAATTAGTCATTGTTGAATGGCCGTTGTATAATTCTTCATCAATTATTCCTAATTTTTCGGATATTTTTTTAGCTTTTTGGGAAATAACAAGAGCATCTTTATGTAGATATAATTCAGTTTTCGATATTGTTAGAAGAGTAGAGTTCAAAATCATTTTTATTATTTAGCTAGATATTATGATTTAACTTTTTAGTTTTAAAGCCAAATTAGAAATTTGACAGTCTTTATAAATAAACAATAGCCTTTCTGTTAAGCAGTTATTAGCTATATTTTACGCACCTTGTTCGTAATAGATGTTTTTTTAAATATTGTTTTTAAAAAAGTACTTTTATACCATTAATTAACATTTGGACAGCCATCATAACTAGTATCATTCCCATTAATCGTTCAATTGCTTTTAAACCTCTTTCTCTTAATATTTCATATAAAAATGGAGCCATAAGTAACAATAAAGCAGAAAGTGACCAAGCAATAATGAGTGCGAAAAACCAGTTGTTAATTTTTTCAGGTTCATTATTAGTCATAAGAATTAACATAGCCAAAACCGAAGGGCCAGCAATCATAG
>CALGNG010000296.1 GCA_937958735.1 uncultured Aquimarina sp.
CAAGATAATAAAGTAGAAGAAGACAACTCTTTAAAAGTAGGGAAGCTAATTATTAATAAGGATGAATATAAAGTCCTGTTAGATAAAAAAGAATTAGTACTACCGCGTAAAGAATTTGAACTTTTAACATTGTTAGCCTCCAGGCCAGGTAAAGTATTTAAAAGAGAGGATATTCTTCATAGAGTTTGGGGAGAAGAAGTAATTGTAGGAGGGCGAACTATAGATGTACATATTCGTAAACTTCGAGAAAAAATAGGAGACGATAGTTTTAAAACCATTAAAGGTGTTGGCTATAAATTTGTAGTATAAACAAAGTTTTCAAAATAGCATTTTTCTTATATAGGAGTTTAAAATTTGTATCTTTAAACTCCTTTTTTATTTAACTTTTTTATGATTACAACCAATAAAGAAACCGTAAAATTCTCTTTAATATCTGCTACGATATTGGGTTTGTGTTCTATAATAGTTTGCGGAAGTTTTATGTGGTTTTTGGGTTTTTTCTCGCTACTTCCTGTTTTGGGAATAGGCATATTAATATTTGGAGTCACTTACTTTTTTATCTATTTTCAAACTCAAAAATATCTTTTTGGGAACATCAATACTATTTACGAAGAACTGGATATAGCAGAAAATGTACCGCAATCCAGGTCGTTAGTAACTACAGATATGAATACGCTTAAACAACAGGTGCGGGATTATGCAAAAACACGTAACAAGGAAATAGAAAACCTAAAGGGGCAAGACGAATACCGAAAGGAGTTTTTGGGAAACATAGCACACGAATTAAAAACTCCATTATTTACCATACAAGGATATATTTTAACACTATTAGACGGAGCTAAGGACAAGCCAGAATTATGCGAAAAATACTTGCTTAGAGCCAGTAAGGGGGTCGAACGTCTAGAGTACATAATTAAAGATTTAGATCTAATTACAAAACTAGAAGTAGGAGACCTTAACTTGGAAGTAGAAGAGTTTGATATTGTTGCTTTAATAGATAATATCTTTGAAATGTTAGAAATTAAAGCCAAGAAAAAGAAGATTACTTTGATGTTAGACAGGAAGTACGAGCCCATTTTTGTTACTGCAGATAAAGGGCGTATACGGCAAGTTATTGTAAACCTTGTGGTAAACTCTTTAAAGTACGGTCTGGAAAATGGAACTACAGAAATTAGTATCGAAAAATTAATAGGTTCAAAGCTTATTGTTCGCGTTACAGACAATGGAGAAGGGATAAAAAAAGAAAATATAGCACGTCTTTTTGAGCGTTTTTATAGAGTAGACCAAAGTAGGTCTAGGGACGAAGGTGGATCGGGGTTAGGTTTAGCCATTGTAAAGCATATAATAGAAGCTCACGACGAACAAATTTATGTAGAAAGTGTACACGGTATAGGAAGCGAATTTTCTTTTACTATAGAAAAAATAGCACAACAAGAAAGTAATGTGGTAGAGGGCTTAGTCGCTAATTAAAAAATAATCTTTTGATTGAATTAAGGGGAACAGAATACTATCGATATATTTTAAGTAATTTTGTGCTTTTAAATATAAGGAAATAGTGGGAAGTAAAAATAAACTGAAGCGTTTTAGAGAAAATGAAACCTTCCATAACGTAATTCAACCTACGAGAGAAGAGGTAATCGAGGATGCCTATAAACTTAAAGGTACTTGGAGTAAGCGTTTCGATAACGACAACCCTATAGTTTTAGAATTAGGATGTGGTAAAGGCGAGTATACTGTTGGACTAGCAGAGCGTTATCCTAATAAAAATTTTATAGGTATAGATATTAAAGGTGCTCGTTTTTGGAGAGGAGCTAAAACGGCTATAGAAGATGGATTACCTAATGTATATTTTATTCGTACCCAAATAGAATTGATTACACATATTTTTGCCTCCAACGAAGTTTCGGAAATATGGATTACTTTTCCAGACCCTCAAATAAAATATAAACGAACCAAACACAGGTTAACCAATATCGGTTTTTTAAGTAGCTATAAACAAATACTTAATAAAGAAGGAGTAGTGCATTTAAAGACAGATAGCGAGTTTATGCACGGTTATACATTGGGACTATTGCATGGTGCAGGACATGAGGTATTGTATGCCAATCACGATGTATATAACCAAGAAGGAGCGCCAGAAGAAGTAATGAATATTCAGACTTTTTACGAAAATCAATATTTAGAAAAAAATAAAGCCATAACTTATACCTGTTTTAAAATTAGTTAATTGGAAACAACAAAACTGTTTATAATCACTTTTTTTGCTGCCTTTGTGGGGGTTATTCCTCCTGGATTGGTGAATATGACAGTTGCTAAGACTTGTGTAGAAAGAGGTAAAAACAGTGGGCTTTTAGTGGCATTAGGAGCTTCTGTAGTAGTATTGGTACAAGCATTAATAGCTATTCAGCTAGCGCGTTATATATTTGACGACCGATGGATGTACAATATGCTACTGCGAACAGGAGTTGTTATATTTTTACTTTTAGGTATTTACTTTTTTATAAAAGCTAAAAAAAGAGAAGAGAAGAAAAAAATAATACTATCCAAACATGGAGTAGTTCGTAGTTTTTTTAAAGGAGTTATGATTTCTTTTTTTAACATACTTCCCATCCCATATTTCTGTATGGTAGGAGCAGCATTAAATCTAAAGGGTACGGTAGATTACGATTTAGCTACGATATGGAGCTTTATTATAGCCGCCGCTTTAGGAACGTTTGCAACCCTATATATTTACGCCCTATCGTTTTTGAAAATAGAAATTAAAGAAGAACGTTTTGCTAAAAAATCCAATTACTTTATGGCAATGCTAATGGGAATACTTACTGTAGTTACCTTGTTTAGGGTATTTATAGATGCCTAGTTATGACAAAATACAACCCTAAGACGTTAGATTTTTTTGAACAAGTATACCAAGTAGTGCAGTTAATCCCAGAAGGAAGAGTAACCACCTATGGAGCAATAGCTAAATATTTAGGAGCCTCTAAAAGCTCCAGAATAGTAGGTTGGGCTATGAATGCTAGCCATAATAGATACGAAGTTCCGGCACACAGGGTGGTAAACCGCGTAGGCTTACTTACGGGAAAACATCATTTTGATACGCCAAGTCTTATGCAAGAATTGTTGGAAGCAGAAAGCGTAGAAGTCGAAGAAGATAAAGTGGTAAAATTTAAAACTCTTTTTTGGGACCCTAGTATACAAGCCTTGTAAGAGGTCTTAAATTTTAAAATTTGCTTTTTTATTATACTGTAAGTTTTTAAAACGTAATACTCAACGTATTTCCATTACGGATAGCACTATACCTGCGCAAAGGAAAATCTTGAGAAGTTCCATCTACTTTTAATCCTAAAATATCGTAGGCGGTAGGTTCTTCGCCACACATATATTCTAAGCGTCCATTAGTAAGTTGTGTAGGGGTAGAGCAAGAGCCTTCTGGGTGGTTAGGTTCTGCTAATTCAAATACAGTATAATCTTTAGCGTTTGCAGTAAAAATAAAAACACCTTGTAAAAAAGCACTTTCATTTCTAATAAATAAATCGTTCCCAGGAAAAGTTAAATCGGCAAACTGAGGTAAACTTAGATTTAGGCTAAAATTTACGCGTTTGTTTCTTAAAAACGAATTATTGTCCCTTAAGGCGCTATCGGATTCACAAGAAGACAAGCCTAATAAAAAAACAAAAGAAAACATTAAACAAAAACGGATCATAGAGTAAAAAATTGAATGAATTGCAAAGTACGCAATTTTTATTTTTAGTATATTTGGTTTTATCATTATCCCATGTTTGTGGGATTTTTTGTTTTTATAAAACGTAATAATTATGAGTAAAGTATCTTATTATACCGCCGAAGGATTAAAAAAGTTACGGGACGAATTAAATTACTTGAAAGACGTACAGCGTCCAAAAGCATCTCAAGATATTGCAGACGCTAGGGATAAAGGTGATTTAAGTGAAAATGCTGAATATGATGCAGCCAAGGAGGCACAAGGAATGTTAGAAATGGAAATTTCTAGATTAGAAGAAATATCTTCTGGAGCTAGGCTAATTGACGAATCCCAATTAGACACCTCTAAAGCATTAGTACACTCTACGGTAACTATAAAAAACCAAACCAATGGGGCTACTATGAAATATAAATTAGTAGCGCAAAGCGAAGCCGATTTAAAAACGGGTAAAATATCGGTAGATTCTCCAATAGGTAAAGGTTTGTTAGGTAAACAAGTGGGAGATATAGCAGAAATTCAAGTGCCTAGTGGAATTATGAAATTTGATATAGTAGAAATAACAAGAGACTAATGGCTTCTATTTTTACAAAAATTATCAATGGTGAAATTCCATCCTATAAAATAGCCGAAAATGAACAGTTTTATGCTATGCTGGACATTGCTCCCAATTCTAAAGGGCATACACTGTGTATACCTAAAAAAGAAGTAGATAAGCTATTCGATTTAGACGAGGAAACGTACGCTGCGCTTTTTGTTTTTTCGAAAAAGGTAGCAGAAGCTATAGAAAAAGTAGTGCCTTGCGAGCGTGTAGGTCTAGCAGTAGTAGGTTTAGAAGTGCCCCATGTACATGTACACCTAATCCCGCTTAACCAAATGGGAGATATGAGTTTCTCTAATAAAGTACCTATGAGTCCATCAGAAATGGCAGATCTTGCAAGTCAAATTGCCAAAAACTTCTAAGAATTAAGAAAAGATATGTTAGCTTTATAAAAAGTTAAGGATATACAGTTTACAAAAAGGTAAACATAACTAAACATATATATTCACGTAAGTTAATCTACGTTTTGTTTTTTTGAATAACTCTAAAAACAAAACAATGAGGACTCGAAAAGTAAAACTAATTACAATCTTTTCTGTGTTATCTGTCGCATTTTATTCTTGTGACGATACAGACGACAGCAGTAAAGAAAATCCAATAACGCAAGAGGCTGTAAAGCCTTTAATAATTGCGCATCGTGGAGCCCAATCCATTCTTCCAGAGCACACCATAGAGGCTTATTTAAAAGCGATAGAGCTTGGTGCAGATTATATCGAGCCCGATTTGGTAATGACAAAAGATAGTGTGTTAGTGGCAAGGCATGAGCCTTTTATGTCGGGCACTACTAATGTTGCAGATTTGTCTGAGTTTGCAGAGTTAAAAACTACTAAAGTATTAGATGGTAAAGAAATAACAGATTGGTTTGCTTCGGATTTTACTTTAAAACAAATCAAAAAATTAAAAGCAAAACAAGCACGTTCCGATAGGTCAGATCAATTCGACGGTTTATACGATATTCCAACTTTAGAAGAGATTATTGTTTTGGCAAAATCCCAAACAACTACAAGTAAAAATAGGGTAGGTTTATATCCAGAAATGAAGCATCCCTATTTTCATAATCAATTAAATTTACCTATAGAAGATGCTCTTTTAGCACAGCTAGAAAAGGCGGGAATGAATAGTGAGTCGGCACCAGTTTTTGTACAATGTTTTGAAGTAGCTCCATTACAATACATCAATGCCAAATCTAGTGTAAAATTGGTGCAATTAATATCCACTTACGATGTTATGGCAGATGGAAGTTTAGATTATAATGTGCCGGCTGGAGACTTTATCTCTTATGGAGCTCCATTCGATTTTTTTGCTGCTGGAGATACAAGGACCTACGAGTTTTTTACTACAGAAGCAGGGATGCGTTTTACGGCTTCCTATGCAGATGGTATTGGCCCATGGAAGCCTTTCATTATTTCTTTTGAAAAAGAAGCGGATGGAACTGTAAACCTATTGCCTAAAACAGATTTTGTGGAGTTGGCTCATAAATTTAATTTACAAGTGCACCCATATACTTTTAGAAACGAAGATGAGAAATGGAGTAAGGGAAATCCAGAAGCCGAATATCATTTGTTTTTTGATGCTGGTGTAGACGGTGTGTTTACCGATTATACAGATGTAGCAGTAAAAGCAGTTGCGACATGGTAGTTTAGGGAGGGATAGAAAGACATATAAAACAAAAAAAGAGACAGATTTAAATTTAAATCTGTCTCTTTTTTTGTTAAACTAATTTATAACTATATACTTAACAACACCCTCCACCATCGTAATGGTAAGTAGATTCGCTAAAGTAAATGTCGTCTCTATCTAGATCCTTTAAAGCTTTTGCGGTCTTGTCGCAAATAGCCAAAGGTTGGTTTTTTAATAGGATATGTCCTTTTTTATCATCAAAATAATCTTGGTCTCCATAATAGATGGCTGCTTTACCTGTAAAAATGCATGGACCATCTTCTGGCATAGGATCTTTAATAGCGGCTACTTCGATAGACTCTATGTAAATTAACTCGTCTGTTGGGTAATTTTTAGGATCTAAAATACGGTAAGGCTTACGGGCTCTTATTTCTATAGTTCCAAAACCTACATCGGTTAAAGCCTTTACATACTCTGCAATAGGTAAACTACCACTTAAGCATAGGGCACGTAAGCGGGCATCGTTACGTAAGGTGTCATTCATAGGTTGCTCGCAAGTAGGGTCGCTCATAACCAAACGGCCATGAGGTTTTAAAACACGGTACATCTCTTCAATAGCGCGTTTTAAATCTTCGGCCTTAAAAATATTAAATAAACAATTTTGTGCAGCCACATCTATAGAGTCGTCCTCTACAGGTAAGTTTAGTGCGTCTCCTTTTTTAAGATCTACAAAATCGCTTTTAAACCAATCATTTTGCGCCTCGGCCTCAATAAAGTTTACGCGAGAAGCCTCTAGCATTTCGTCTACTACATCTACACCTACAACACCTCCTTTTTGACGGTTAAAGTAAGCAAATTGTAGTAGCTCCATACCGCCACCTACACCTACATAAAGCATTTTAGGATTATTAGATAAATCACGTGCGTGTACGGTACTACCGCAGCCATAATTCATTTCCTGCATAATTTTAGGGATTTTTAATCCCGGAAGCTCCCAAATAGGGTTAGTAGTACAACATAGTCCCACATCAGGGGTTAATGCCGCTTCTTTATATACGTCGTGTGTGGTGTCTAAATAACTCATTTTTTATTATTAGGGGGCAACAATTATAATGTTGCAATTAAATTTTTAAATAAAGTAATCATCTTAGGTTCTGCCATATTAGCCATAGCAATAATTTCGGAAATATCTACAGCAGCTAAATTATCGGGATCACACTCGTCGGTGAGTACCGATACGGCTGCTACTTTTAATTTTAAATGATTACCAACAATAACTTCTGGCACCGTACTCATCCCTACAGCATCTGCTCCTATTATTTTTAAATAACGATATTCTGCTCTAGTTTCTAACTGTGGCCCCACTACAGAGGCGTATACGCCTTCGTGTAATTGGATATCTTTAGAATTAGCTATTGCTTTAATTTTGTTGTTTAGCTCTAAGTTGTAAGGGGCGCTCATATCTACAAAACGTTCTCCAAACTGTTCTACACCTTTAAAAGCTAAAGGCGACCCTCCTTGTAGGTTAATATGATCGTCTATTAGCATTAACTCTCCTTTTTTAAAGTTTAAGTTAATTGCCCCAGATGCGTTGGAAACTAATAAGTATTCAATTCCTAAAGCATGCATTATGCGTACAGGAAAAGTAACATCTTGTAAGGTGTAGCCTTCGTATAAGTGAAAACGCCCTTGCATAACAATTACTTTTTTACCTTCAATCTCACCATAAATTAACTTTCCTTTATGAAACTCTACTGTTGCTGTAGGGAAATTGGGGATATGGTTATAGCTTACCTCTATAGGGTTCTCTATTTCGTTAACCAATTTTCCTAATCCTGTACCCAGTATAATTCCTATTTCAGGTTTGTCAAAACCTTTGTTTACAAGGTATTCTGTAGTTTCGTTAATAAATTGTATCATTACTTTGTGTTTACTTTTTTTAGAAACGGTTGGAATACATCAATAGACTTGATATCGCTAAGGTAGTCTACATCATTTCGTGCTTCTAAAGTTTCAAAAGTGTAATTTCTTAAGTTAATTAAAGAGTCGTTTAACACGGTATTGGTGCCCCAATCTTTATGGATAAATAACTCTGGGATTAGGAAGCTTAAACCTAGTAAATAAAAACCACCGTCGGTAGCAGGGCCTATTACAGCTTGGTTATTTTGTAATAATTTAAAAGCATTATCTAAATCTTTAGTGCTAAGATCATGCAAGTCACTTCCAATAACAATAATATTGGAGTAGCCATCTTTAAAACCTTGTTCAAAGGCATGTAGCATACGAGTTCCCAAATCGTCGCTCTGTACTTGTTCGTACTTTGTATAAATGCTATTGTCCCAAATATCGTGGGCAGTTACATTTTCTGAATACCAAACTTGTTTATCTACGTTAAGACTTTGGGTAACTTTTTTGGTGTGATTTAGTAGAAACTTATAAATATCTAGAGCCGTCTCGTTACCCACATCTGTTGCAAGACGCGATTTTACCTTTCCCAGTTCTGGGTTGCGTGTAAAGATTAGTAATAAGTTTTTAGATTCTAACATAAATTAAGCTACAGTTCCTTGGCAACTACTTCCTGCTCCAGCAGTACAGCCATAACAATGTTGGGATATTACAATATTGCGATCGTTTAAAATTTCCTCATTATAATCACGTATATGTTTCACTTTTGAAGCTACACCCAATCCTAGCATTTGGTTAAAGTCGCAATCGTACAGGTAACCATCCCAGCTAATAGAAATGGTATTGGTACACATTACATTTTGTACTGCCATTGGGTTGTAAGCTTCTACTAAGCTATACATGTAATCCTCGTAATTTTCCGAAGCAATTAAATAGTCCAGAAAACGAGAAACAGGTAGGTTGGTAATCGCAAAAAGATTATGGAATTGGATATTAAAATCCTCCAACAAAGCTTTTTTGAAGTCTTTTTGCATAGATACTTGGTCGCCAGGTAAAAAAGCTCCAGATGGGTTGTATACCAAGTCCAAGCGTAAGTCGCTATTTGGCATTCCATATCCGCGGTCGTTAAGCTCTTGTAGTGCTTTTATAGACATATCAAAAACCCCTACACCACGTTGTTTATCTGTTTTTCCTCTAGTCCAGTGTGGCATAGACGATACCACGTGTATATTGTGTTTCTTAAAGAAATCGGGTAAATCGTAATATTTTGGATTAGCACGGATTATAGTAAGATTGGATCTTACTATAAAATCTTTAACACCTGCTTTGGAGGCTTCCTCAACAAACCATCTAAAATTAGGGTTCATTTCTGGTGCACCACCTGTTAGGTCTAAAGTGTGTGCTCCTGTATTGCGTATCACATCTAAGCACTGTTGCATGGTCTCGCGAGTCATAATTTCTTTACGATCGGGGCCTGCATCTACATGGCAATGTTCGCATACTTGGTTGCACATATAACCTACATTAATTTGTAGGATTTCTAATTTTTTAGGCTTAAAATTAAGGTGACCTATTTCACTAATTTTATCTTTAAAAGTAGGTAGTTCTCCATTGACAAAAGCGCCACCATTTAAAATTTCCAACTGCCTTTTGGCATTCGCCAATTCATTCTCTCTTTTTAAAAGGGATTTTGTTGCCATAAATCTAATTAATAGACGAATTAAAAGTTACGAAATAGTACTTATTTGTAGATTTTAAAATCGTATTTATTTACATTGAAAGTTTCTTGTACTTATTCATCATTTGCACTCCGTGCACTAAAGTGGCTCCTGCCTCAATAGCAGCACCAGCATGCACAGCTTCCATCATTTCCTCTTTAGTAATACCGCGTTGCAAGCCATCTTTAGTATAAGAATCTATACAATAAGGGCATTTAACTACATGGGATACAGCAAGGGCTATTAGCGATTTTTCACGTGCAGATAAAGCACCTTCTTTAAATACACTGCCGTAATAGTCGAAAAATTTAGTACCTAATTCTTCGTTCCATTCACTAATTTTACCAAATTTTTTTAAATCGTCTGGGTCGTAATAATTGCTCAAGGTAATAAGTTTTAATATTAATCGTACTAAAGTAAAGTAACTTACATATATCCACAATTTAATTGTAGATAAGAAATCCTTAAAAAAGAATAAAACTAGCTTTTAAATAAGTTAGTTTTTAAATTTTAAAACTTCCGATCGTCCTTTTTTAAATATTTTGTTGCTATTTCCTTTGCCTTTTCTAAGCTCTTTTTGCTCCTCAAAAGGCAAAGCATTAACCTCTTTACAGGCATCAGAACAGCAATTTTCCATAACTGTTTTGCATTCCTCACATTGTATAAACAAAAGATGGCAGGCTTCGTTAGCACAATTTTCGTGTGTATCGCAAGCTTTGCCACATTGATGACAGTTAGAGACAATTTCGTCGGAAATACGCTCTCCACGGCGGTGATCAAAAACAAAGTTTTTGCCTTTAAATTTATTCTCTAAACCTTCAGCATTAATTTGTTTTGCATATTCTATAATACCGCCTTCTAATTGGTATACCTGCTTAAAACCTTTGTGTTTGTAGTAAGCGCTCGCTTTTTCACAACGGATACCTCCAGTACAGTACATTACTAATTTTTTGTCCTCTTTATGGTCTTTTAGATCGGCTTCTATAATATCTAAAGAATCTCTAAAAGTATCCACATCTGGAGTAATGGCATTTTTAAAATGTCCAATTTCGCTTTCGTAATGGTTTCGCATATCTACCAATACCGTATCTGGATCCTCTATAAGCTCGTTAAAAGTTTTAGCATCCACATGGATTCCTTTATTTGTAACGTCAAAAGTATTGTCGTCCAATCCATCGGCTACAATTTTTTTGCGAACCTTAACCTTAAGCTTCAAAAAAGACATGTTATCCTGTTCTCTAGCTACGTTTAGGCGTATGTCCTTTAAGAAAGAAACACTATCTAAATGCGTTTTAAAAGCATTAAAGTTGGGAGCTGGTACAGAAAGCTGAGCATTGATCCCTTCGGTAGCTACATAAATACGGCCTAGTACTTCTAGGTTATTCCAAGTTAAAAATAGGTGATCGCGTAAAATCTGAGGATTACCAATATTAGCATACTGGTAAAATGAAATGGTAATGCGTTCGGTGCCTGCTTCTTCT
>CALGNG010000297.1 GCA_937958735.1 uncultured Aquimarina sp.
TACTATTCTTCAAAATATATAGTTTACTATTGAGTTTACGCCTATTTTTGCATTTCTGTTATTTAATACATCTATTATGCTAAATTTGTACAGTACTCAAATAGAATCATTATCTGTTCATCGTATAGGAAACAAAAGTAGAAACGAGCCCTTATTTATTTCTAAAAGTCCTTACCTATTTAATGATGAATTGAATGCTTTACTAAAAGAATACTTCTTTAAACCTTTTAGAGAAAAAGAAGAAAATTACTTTCAGTTTTCCAATGATACAGATCTGGAATTTCATGCACTACATAAAATAGTTAAAAATGTTTTTGAAGCCCCAGATACGATACACGAACAATCCAAACGCATTGGTAATTTGCTGTATGAAGAATCCCAGCACCCACACATAAAAAGCGGAGAACTATATGTTACTTATTTAGAAAATTGTCTATTAGACAATAAAAAAGTAAACGCTATTGGTATCTTTAAATCCGAATTAAAAAACGATTTTCTTCAATTTGAAGAGCAATCCGATGATCTAAACTTATTATTACAACAAGGAGTTTCCTTAAACAAATTAGATAAAGGCTGTCTTATTTTTAATACCGAAGAAGATTCTGGATACCGCATCTTATCTATAGATTCTAACCGATACGATACCAAATATTGGTTAGAGCAATTTTTAGGAGTAGAAGCTTTTGCAGACAGTAATTACCATACTAAAAAGTACATTAAATTTTGCCAAGACTTTGCTAAGGACGTAATCCTACCTGCAGAAGACAAGAAAGAAGAGGTAATGTTTATGAATCGTGCTGTAAACCACTTTGCAAAAAACGATACATTTGAGGAAACTAGCTTTTTAAACGATGTTATAGAGAATCCAGATTTAATTCCAGAATTTAAACACTACAAGGTAGAGAAAGCTCCTAAATACAACATAGAAGACCTTACCGAATTCCCTATTGCCAATACCGCAGTATCTGCAGCACGTAAAAAAATAAAAAACGTGATTAACTTAGATACCAACGTGCAAATAAAAATGGATTTTATTAATCCAGAATCCGCTGAAAAATTTATAGAAAAAGGCTGGGACGAAGAAAAACAAATGTACTATTACTTAGTGTATTTTAATAAAGAACAGAAAGACTAGTTTTTTATTAAAAACAAAACACACTACTATTATTATAACTTAGTTAGACGCATACACTATGACATTTCCACAATTAGGTATTTCTGAAGATTTAAATAAAGGTTTAAAAGAATTAGGAATCCATAATCCTACAAAAATCCAAGAACAAGCTATCCCTATTTTATTAGAAGGAAGCAACGATTTAATTGGAAAAGCACAAACAGGAACTGGAAAAACAGCCGCCTTTGGATTACCTTTGTTAATGCAAATAGACACTTCTAAGAAACTAACCCAAGGACTTATTTTAGCCCCTACTCGCGAGTTAGCACAGCAAATTGCTAAACAGCTATTTAAATACACTAAATACAGCGAAAAAGTTTTTACAGAAGCTGTATTTGGAGGCGAAAAAATAGACAAGCAAATTCAACGTTTAAAACGTCCTACGCATATTATAGTAGCTACCCCTGGACGTTTAGTAGACCTTATAAAACGTAAAGATGTAGATATACGCTATATAAAAACTATAATACTAGACGAGGCAGATGAAATGCTTAGTATGGGTTTTAAAAAAGAATTAGAGTTTATTTTAAAAACCATTAACGAGCAGCGTAATGTATGGATGTTTTCTGCTACCATGCCAAAAGAACTACAAAACATAGTATCTAAATATGTTTCTCCAAGAGCTATAACTGTAGAAATAGATAAAACAGATGCTACCAATAAAAACATACAACACCAGTTTGTGGTAGGAGAAGAAGGCAACAAAGTCGATACTATGACTTATTTCTTGAAATCACAAAAAAACGAACGCGGTATTATTTTTTGCAGAACAAAATTAGCCGCTCGTAGTCTTACAGAACAACTTTTACAACGTAATTTTGAAGTAGGAGTATTAGAAGGAGATATGCAACAAAAAGATCGCGATAAAGTAATGCGTGCTTTTAAAAACAAAAAATTAAACCTACTGGTTGCCACAGATGTTGCCGCAAGAGGTATTGATGTGGATAACCTTGCCTTTGTTTTGCACTACCAGTTACCAGATCAAGCAGAATATTATATCCACCGTAGTGGACGTACTGCAAGAGGTGGTAAATCTGGACAATCTATTGCTTTCCTTGACCATTCCGAAGTAAAATATTTGCGCATTTTAGAAAAACAATTACAATTAAAATTTATGCAAATTCGTTAATCGAATTCCTTCAAAATAAATACCATACTAATCTATAAATAAGACAGTATAAAATAGCTTATTCTATTTTACACTGTCTTATTTATTTATAGAAAATTATATAGCTATCGCTTTTACCAATAACTATAAGTACTGTAATACTCCGAAATAACTTATTACTTTTTAAATATCGGATTTATTAAAATTACCGCATCCAAAAAAAAGTATCGATAACTTAAATAATGTTTTTCCTACCATTTATTTAGTATATCACCAATGCTTTCTTAATACTGTTCCTCTTCATTAGGAAAATCTTCGTTCTTTACGTCTACCACATATTGGCTAATTGCCCCTGTTATTAACTCATGTAAATTAAGATAACGCCTCAAAAAACGTGGATTAAACTCATTAGTCATACCTAATAAATCATTAACCACAAGTACTTGTCCATCTACATTTCCTGCACCAATACCAATTACAGGAATGCTAAGCTGCTCGGACACCTTTTTAGCTAATGCTGCAGGCACTTTTTCTAAAACAACAGCAAAACACCCTGCTTTTTGAAGAAATAAAGCATCTTTAATTAACTTTTTAGCCTCTTCCTCCTCCTTTGCCCTAACCGTGTAGGTTCCAAATTTATAAATAGATTGTG
>CALGNG010000298.1 GCA_937958735.1 uncultured Aquimarina sp.
AAAAATTTACGCCAACACGTGGCAAAAAGATAGTATTGCTATAATTAATCCAGAAAACGGGGCTATAGAATCTATTATTAATCTAAAGGGTATTCGTAAAGAAGTAGGCGTTACCCCCGAAGACCGCGACAAAGTACTCAATGGTATTGCTTACAAAAAAACCACTAAACAACTCTATATTACTGGAAAATATTGGCCTAAATTATTCGAGATCGAAATTGTAAAATAAAAGCTCTCTAATAAGCAATTAAAATAATCCTGTTTAATTTATCTGTATTATAGAAAGACAGGTTTCAACATCTAACCTACTAACTTTAACAATAAAAAAGAACAGCGTTCCGATAATTATCGGAACGCTGTTCTTTTTTATTGTTTCATTTTTTTAGCCCCCCTTTTTTTTAATACACTATCCCTAAAAAAATATTTCTTTTCTATTTACATTTTTTCACAACCAAAAAACACTCTTCATCTACTAAAAACACTACCGTTAATCACCTAAACACCTCTCTCACTTAAAATTAGCCCCTACACAAGAAATACTTTTAGATTATAAAACTATACTTTAACCTCAAAAAAATCAATTTATTTCCTTACTTTTAGAACAGTTATTTAAAAAAACTATTTAAACATAGGAATAAAATATAGCACCCATAAATAATTCGATTCAAAAAAACGACTACCCTGTAGGGTAAAAAAGAATAGCAACCTCCCTAAATTGGTAACTAATCTTTTTTATTTACCTTAAGATATATGTGTTAACTACTTAGTATAGTTAGCAAGAGTATAATCTCTTTATTTTTTATTCTAAAATTAATACCAAATACCCCAGTATAATGACCAAAGCACATCTTTTTATTTTTAACGAAAACTTCCCTATAATAAACACTAACGAATGCCTCGTAAAAACCATACGCTATCCTAACCAAACCACCATACTTTTAAACAGTACCCTACGCATAAAAATCTTAAATAAATCCTGTAACCCGCAACTACAAAAGACATTACTCTTTCCTAACCAACTAATTAACGGGCACATTAAGTTTTATAAACCTACTGGAGTTACCTGCGACTTACTTTTTGCCAATGTCTATATTGCTGAATATAACGTCTCCCCTAACCCCGAACATCCAGAAACTAATTTTATAGAATTAACCATAAAACCCAAATCACAACAATTTATAGATCTAACAAGCACCACATCCAACAATACTATAAACGACAACATCTCTATTAAAGTTAAAAGAAATACCAACACCCTTAACAACTTTCTTTTTAGTAAAAATTAAACAACACCTTATATAAAGAGTTATATTATTAACTTTTTATGTGTAATTAATTTCTTACAATAAAAAACAACCTCTACATCCATATTCCTCTATCCCAACACCTTTGATATAGGTTAATATTTATATAATTTCTTTACAGCTTTTATAAGGAATATAAACCTTTATTCTAAAAACACAAAATCACACTTATTTTAGGGCTAAAACACAAATAATAACAGCACAAAAACCTATCGTTTTTTACCTATAATAAATTCCCTACAACATCTCAATTCCCCTCTAACTAACTAAAAAACACACCACAAGCCTTACGGTTACACCAAGTTCCTAACTCTTACAAAGTAGACTAAAAAAACAATCCAAAATTAGCTCTTAAAAATCTATTTAATTTAACTCTTTTCCTCTAATACAAACCTATTTCCTTTAGAGTCAAAATGTTATGTATCTAACATAATTTTACGCACTACAACCCCATCAAAAATCTTAAATTTTGTAAGTAATCCATTAAATTTCATTTTTTTTATGTTAAAAACTAATAAAATTATTGCCCCTATATCTTTTTTTTATGCATTTCACCCAATATTATGTTAATTACATCTATTTTATAAAAACCAACCTACTTGTAGGAAAAATTTAATGGCCTTTTATTTCTGTAATACGCAAAATATAAGGGCGACTAATTGTTCATAATATTAAATAAATAAACTAATTGTTATGAAAAATTACTCAAAATTCAAATTACTAGTAACGGGAATACTTACCGCAGGAATCTCTGCAGCGTCGTTAGCACAGGTTAGTGGTACTTCTATTAGACAATTTGTAATTAGATTTGACAACGCTCCCCAAGAAACTTCTTTTACTGTTAGCCAAAATGGTAGACAAATAGAAAGCTCTGGACCATTTAGCCAAAATTTAGCAGGACAAACAGTTGTGTTTGATTTGCCTTCTGGAGGAAGCTTAAACCCTTTTACAGTAACTATTAATGATTCTGGAAACAATGGTATTACTAATGGAAATGGTGCTATTGCAGTTTCTTTTAGATCTGTAGTAAGAGCGAGATCTTCTTCTAACTTAGTAAGCACAAGATTCCACGTAGCGTCTAACTTTGGATCCCAAACAAGCTTTAGAGTTGGTGGAGATACAGATCCTAGATTATTAGCTGGTGGTGGTGCTTTAGAAGGTCTTACTATTAACGATGTGGATTTTCTTAGAACTTTCGAATCTGGTGTAGGTCTAGTGGCTGTAAACAATGGTCGCTTAAGTAGAAGAAGTACTTCTTTCGAAGAAATTGCTAACTCTAACAGACCAGCTAGACCATCTACGACTACTCCTACTACATCTGCTTCTATTAGCGATAACTTAAATTTAACTGTTAGAACTAGCCGTAGTGCAGGAACCACTTTAACTATTGCAAATACTTCTGCACAAAGCGATAATGCTACTATCCAAATTACAAGAGTAAACGGATCTGCTGCAACAAGTATTACTAGACAAGTTACAATAGCTGCTGGCGCTTCTAACAATGTTACTCTTTCTGATTTGGCATTAGGAATTTACGAGGTTATTATTACTTCGCAAAACACAACGGGACAATTAAGAACTCGTCGTTTACTTAGATAATAAACAATAATACCACTTTTAATTAACCCGATTTACGTATTAGAATTCGGAGCTATTAACTTTTTTATTACCACCACTAAAAACAGTGGAGAATAATAGAAATAAACAAAATGGCTTTACTAATACCTAAGTTGGGTTTTTTATTTTATACTTACCCCTCCCTCTACTCCTAAAGCTACTATAACAAAACAAGATGTTATGCTATAATTTACTACCCGCTTTTATTTAAACTACAATAGTAGAATAGCAACAAGCCCGTAGCCTAATAAATTTTTAAAATAAATACACATAACATATAGTACTATTATATTTTAGCCACTTTACCCCTAAAATAGCTTTTCCAAAAAACACAAAAAAAACCCCACTACAACATTATAAGCCTAATGTTATGCCCATTACCTATTAAAACAAGGGCTTTTTACATCTCCGATTTTTAACTTAAAATTTTTACCCACACCTAAGTATTCCATTTATTTGTTTACATTTAAGGCAGATTAATTTTAAAGAATAAAATTTATAAGGCACTTACTGTAAACTACATATTATATAGCGTTATGCTGTAATTCTGTTAGACAAAACGACCAATTTACAAGACAAGGATTATAAGTAGAACGCCCACCGTTTGGGGTGGGCTTCTCTTATTGGTCTGCGGTGCTTGGTCGTACCTGTCTAACAATAATTTGAAGTTCCACCTTTATTTTTTATTCTAACATTATACTTAAAACCATATTGCTATGACCAAGGCAAGCCTTTTTATTTTTAACAAAAACTACACCGTAGCAAATACAGCCGAATGCTTAGTAAAGACCACTAGGTATCCCAACCAAGAAACCATACCACTAAATAGTAGTTTACGAGTAAAATTTTTTAATGAATCTCCCAACCCCCAACTACGACAAGCCTTACTTTTTCCCAAACAGTTAATAAACGGTTACCTTAGATTTTACAAAACCACAGGAGACACTTGCGATATCCTATTTACCAATGCCTACCTATCGGAATTTAACATATATTGCCAGCCCGAAAACACAGATACAGCTATAATAGAACTAGTTATAGAACCCAAAATGCAACAATTTATAGACCTTATTTTTGACAAAGATAACAGCCCTTTCGGAATAAATTCTGAAGAAGAAAAAAACAAACACCATAACCACTGGTTTCTCTTTGGAAAAAATTAAAACTAGATCTAAAATTAATCCTTAATAGTATTTTAATTAAAAAAATCTATTTTTAGTTTTATGTTTTCCTCCTTCTTATTATGTATGATGTTACAAAAAAACATAATAACTTATTATCTGTTACAAAAAACCATAATTAGCTAAGTTTTTAATAATGTAAAACCATTTTTCTGAGTAAATTATAATATTTTAGCACAAAAATTTATATATAATTATTTATGGGACTCATATCTTTTATTGGCTTTACATTGCTTGTTGCAATAATTGCCTGGTGGTCAACTAGGAATACAGACGAAAACTCTTCGGATGGATATTTTTTGGGTGGGAGAAGTTTAACTGCTGCCGTTATTGCTGGTTCGTTATTGCTAACTAATCTTTCTACCGAACAAATTGTGGGTCTTAATGGTGCCGCTTTTAAAGATGGTATTCTTGTTATGGCATGGGAGACTTTGGCGGCACTGTCTATGGTAATTACCGCTATATTCTTACTACCTAGATACTTAAAAGGAGGTATTACAACAGTACCACAGTTTTTAGCAAATCGTTTTGACACCACTACGAAAACGATTACATCTGTTATATTTTTGTTGGGATATGTGGTTATTTTCTTGCCTATTGTACTGTATTCTGGTGCTATAGCGGTAAGCTCTATGTTTGATTTACCAACACTTTTAGGCCTAACTAAAGATCAGACTTTATGGGCTTGTGTATGGTTTATAGGAGTTATTGGCTCTATATATGCGGTCTTTGGTGGTCTTAAGGCTGTTGCAGTTTCGGATACTATAAATGCAGTGGGTTTAATTATAGGGGGATTATTTATTCCTGTTTTTGGACTGGCGTTTATTGGGGATGGTAATGTATGGGAAGGTTTGTCTATTTTAACTCGAGATAATCCAGAAAAATTTAATGCCATTGGGGCCGAGAGTTCTTCTATTCCTTTTTCTACTTTGTTTACAGGGATGATGCTAGTACAAGTATTTTATTGG
>CALGNG010000299.1 GCA_937958735.1 uncultured Aquimarina sp.
TACTCACGCTTATCCGTGGCGATGCCGATATTTATCATCCTGTCTACTTTGGAAGGGTAGATTATGTGGTCACCTGCTTTTAGCTCATGCACAAAGCGATAAAGAATACCTGCCCACCCCGTTGTACTTCGTAGGCTACAGCATCCCTAATTATTTCTTCGTTAAAGCGGATAACTTGAGTTTCTATAGGGTATCTATTGGGTGGAGGTGTGGTTATGGTAGATAAATCCCTAGCAGCCATTAAGCTAAATTGTAATGTTCTAGGGATAGGCGTTGCAGTAAGGGTTAATGTATCTACATTAGCTTTTATAGTTTTTAGTTTGTCTTTTACGGCCACACCAAATTTTTGTTCTTCATCTATAATTAATAAACCAAGATCTTTAAAATTTACGGCTTTGTTTACAATTTGGTGAGTACCAATAATAATATCTACCTTACCATTAGCTAGCTCTTCTAAGGTTTCTCGTTTTTGCTTTGCTGTTCTAAATCTATTTAGATAATCTACCGTAACAGGGAAGTCTTTTAGGCGTTCGCTAAAGGTTTTATAGTGCTGAAAAGCTAATATGGTTGTGGGTACCAAAATGGCGACCTGCTTTCCGTTATCTACTGCCTTAAAGGCGGCTCTAATAGCTACTTCTGTTTTACCAAACCCTACATCTCCACAAACCAATCTATCCATAGGTTGTTCGCTTTCCATGTCTGCTTTTACGGCAGCCGTTGCCGTGCTTTGGTCTGGAGTGTCTTCGTATATAAAAGAAGCCTCTAACTCGTGCTGTAAATAACTATCGGGATCGTATCGAAATCCTTTTTCTAGTCGTCGTTTAGCGTACAGTTTAATAAGGTTGTAGGCAATGTGTTTAACTTTTGCTTTGGTTTTTTGCTTAAGTGTTTTCCAAGCTTTAGAGCCTAGTTTATTTACGGTAGGTACTTTGCCGTCCTTACCATTAAATTTGGATATTTTGTGTAATGCATGGATGCTTAGGTATAGAATATCTCGTTCGCCATAAATAAGTTTAATGGCTTCTTGTTTGCGTCCGTCTACATCTATTTTTTGAAGTCCAGCAAATTTTCCGATTCCATGGTCTATGTGGGTTACATAATCGCCAATTTCTAGATTGGTTAACTCTTTTATGGTAATGGCTTGCTTTTTTGCATATCCATTTTTGAGGTTAAATTTATGATAGCGTTCAAAAATTTGATGGTCCGTATAACAAACTAATTTTGCGTTAGGGTCTATAAAGCCTTGGTATAAAGAAAGTACAATGGTTTGGTAATGCACTTCGGTCTTCATATCATCAAAAATGTCATGGAAACGTTTGGCTTGTTGTTCGCTTACACAGCAAATAATATTGGTAAAGCCGTTATTGTAATTGCGATTTAGGTCCTCTATTAGTAATTCGAATTGTTTGTTAAAAGAAGGTTGTGGTTTTGTGTTAAAGTCTAAAACACTAACTTCTTTTGTGTTTATTTTAGAAAATCTAGTGTCTAGTTGTATGTGTTGAAAAGCAAATAATTGATCTTTGGTTAGTTGCCCGTTGCAAAATAGACTTTCTGGAGTGCCTCTTTTTACTTCGCTATCTAATTGGTCAAATACCGTTATGGCTTTTTTGTATAGGTTATCTATGCGATCGTATAAAAGTTCTAGATGCTGTGTAACAATAATACTTTCCTTGGGTATGGACTGAAAAAATGGAACACGGCTCTCTTGTTCTGTTTTGTTCTCCAGATTAGGAATTACATTTATTTCTTTAATTTTATTGGTAGATAATTGGCTTTCGATGTCAAAAGTTCTTATGCTATCCACTTCATCTCCAAAAAATTCGATGCGATATGGCTCGTTGTTGCTAAAAGAAAATACATCTACAATACCTCCTCTAACAGAAAATTCGCCAGGCTCTGTAACAAAATCTACACGTTGGAAATGATATTCGAAAAGGACTTCGTTTACAAAATCGATGCTTAAAGTATCTCCAATTTTAATGTTTAGAGTATTTTTTTGTATGGATTTTTTAGTGACTACCTTCTCGAATAATGCATCGGGATAAGTAATAATAAATAAGTTGTTTTGGTTGTGGTTTAAGCGGTTTAAGACTTCGGCGCGTTGTAGGACATTGGAATTGTCAATCTCGTCTATTTGATAAGGTCTCCTGTAGCTGCCAGGGTAAAAAAGAGTGCTTTGTTTTCCTAAAATGTATTCCAGGTCGTTAAAATAATAAGCGGCTTCTTCTTTGTTGTTACATACTAAAACATATGTTTTAGAGAGTTCTTTAAAGCTATTGGTAAGTGTAAAAGAAAGGGAGGATCCTACTAAGCCTTTTGCGTGTATATTATTGTTAGATTTAAGACCAAGAACTAAATCTTTGGTTGTTGTTGTCTCTTTAAAAATATTTAAAATACTCGTACTATCCACTGCTTTTTTTAGCAAAGATAAGGAAAGAGATGTTCTGTTAAAATGGAATGTGTAATGGAGTCTTTAATTATTTTTTCTTAAAAGTGTTGGGTATTATGAAGATCTAGTAATTAAATAGGTTATTTTTTTACTCGGTGTTCGTTTTGTTTTATATAGGCATCCCATCCTGTATAGCTTTTTTGATTAGAAAGGGGGTTGGAAGAGTTGTAGAAATGGCAGACCGCAGCGGCTAGGCCATCTGTAGAATCTAGATTTTTGGGGAGACTTTTAAGTTTTAGCATGCTTTGTAGCATTTTGGCAACTTGTTCTTTACTAGCATTTCCATTACCAGTAACGGCCATTTTTATTTTTTTAGGTAAATATTCTGTAATAGGGATTTCTCTACTTAACCCTGCAGCCATAGCTACACCTTGTGCTCTTCCTAGTTTTAACATGGACTGTACATTTTTACCAAAAAAAGGAGCTTCAATTGCTATTTCGTCTGGATTATAGGTATCTATTAATTCTATAGTACGTTCGAAAATCTTTTTTAATTTTAGATAATGGTCGGTGTATTTAGATAGTTGTAACTCGTTAAGTTGTACAAATTCCATTTTTTTGCCAACCACTTTTATAATCCCAAAACCCATAATAGTTGTCCCGGGATCTATGCCTAGTATAATTCGTTCTTTTGTCAATGTTAGTATGGTTTAAAGATAAGAGGGATTTTATAGCTGCTATTTACGGTTAGTCCATTTATAGATGCGGGTTTAATTGGAGATAGTGTTTTAAATTTATTTTGTACTATTTTTATTATTGTAGAGTCGGTAACTTTTGTAATCGAAGATAGTTTTAAAAGGCCGCTTTTGTCCACTGTTGTTGTAATCCAAATGGTGTCATTTTTTAAGATTTCTTTTTGGTTTATTATAATTTTTAAGGTGTCTCTTAGTTCTGTAATTAATTGTTCTTGAAAACATTTTTTTCCTGTAGAAGATCCGCAAGGATAAATTTCTGGATACAATTCCAATCCATTTGCTTTTATTTCTTCTATCCGTTGTTTAAATAGGGTTTCTTTGTTGGTTTTGGAAAAATCAAAATAATTACAACTCGTTAAGAGTAGCAATAATATAAGTAGTGATTTTCTGGATTTTTTCATTGAAAAAAATAGATTGTTGCAATTTAAGCTTTTTGGAGGTATTTTTAGTTTGATTACCTTTATCCAAAATCAAAATAGATGTTAGATATATTTTTTGTGGTACTGGGACTATTTTGTGTCTTTGTTGGGGTTTTAGGTAGTTTTTTACCCGTATTGCCAGGTCTTCCAATAAGTTGGGTGGGATTGTTACTATTGCATTTAACTAGTGTGATACCTATGAATTATACTTATTTAGGTGTTTGGTTAGCGGTAGCAATAATTGTTTTAATATTGGATTATATAATACCTGCCATTGGAACAAAAAGGTATGGTGGTAGTAAATATGGGGTCTGGGGTACTACTGTAGGTTTAATTATAGGAATGTTTTTTCCTCCTTTTGGATTTATATTTGGTCCATTTTTAGGAGCTTATGTTGGAGAAATGATTAATAAAAAAGATTCTAAGGTAGCTTCTAGGGCTGCATGGGGCTCTTTTGTTGGTTTTTTGACATCAACATTTATGAAGTTTATATTTGGAATCGTTTATATAGGTTTGTTTTTTGTGAAACTTATAGAATATTGGGATGGTTTTGTGGACTAATTTATTGTATTTCTGCACTTAGGCCAGCATTTAATAGTGCAGAGCATTTAGGTTTTAATTCTTTATAAGAACCTGTTTTAACAGTGCATTTTCCTTTGTAGTGTACCAGTAAGGCACATTGTTCTGCTTGGATGGCATCGTGTTGGCATACATTAATTAAAGTGTCTATAACATGATCAAAAGTATTCACATCATCATTAAATAAGATGATTTGATTACTATTGTCTGATTTAGTGTCAATTACTTCTTTTTCTAAAACTTCTGGTGTAGAATCAAATTTCATGATAAAAAATATGTTGAATCGCTATTAATTTACTTTTTTAAACTTAGCCGCTATCCAATTTTTGCGAATTAAGTTACTTTCAAAAACTAAGCCGAACTCGTTACATTTGGATTTTATTAAATCTAAATCTTCGGAATAAAATCCACTGAGGAGTAATTTTCCGTTTAAATTTAAGCAATTTGTATAAGTTGGGATATCATTTAGTAAAATATTACGATTTATATTAGCTATTATTAAGTCGTATTTGTTATTAGTTAAAAGTTTTGCGTCTCCTTCGGAAACGCTTATTTGTGTGCAATTATTGCGTTCTATATTTTCTTTTGTGTTTAGATAGCACCAATTATCTATATCAATAGCATCTATGGGTGTAGCGCCTTTTTTAGCAGCAAGTATGGCTAACACACCTGTACCGCAGCCCATGTCTAATGTTTTTTTGTTTTCAATATCTAGAGCAAGTAGGTGCTGAATCATCATGTGTGTCGTTTCATGGTGTCCAGTTCCAAAAGACATTTTAGGCTCTATTATAATATCGTAGTCTAGGTTTTCTTTTTCATGAAAAGGAGCTCTTACATGGCAAATATTGTCTACTACAATAGGTTCAAAGTTTTTTTCCCACTCTGTATTCCAGTTTACTTGTTCTATTTCTTTACTAGTGTAGCTAATCTCAAATTCTTCAGAGTTTAAGATATAAATATCTTTTAGTATTTCTTCGAACCATTCTGTTTTTTGAATAAATGCTTCTAAGCCTGTTTCTGTTTCGACAAAACTTTCGAAACCAACATTACCTAATTCGGCTAATAGTATTTCTGTAGCGGGTTGTGGTGGTTTTATAGTAAAATAATAGCCAATATAGATAGGTGTCATAGCTTTTGTAATTTATTCAAAAATTGGAAGTACTTCTTCTAGTTTCATGCCTCTAGAGCCCTTAATAAGTATTAAGCTGTTCTCTAAGGAGTCGTCTTTAAGTTGTAAAAGTAGTGATTTCGTGTCTTTAAATAATAGGATTTTTTCAGAATCAATTATGCATTGAGAGAAGTGTTCTCCAACTAAGTAGGATTTATCGATTGTTTTGTCGTTAGTAAGTTCTGCAATGGTTTGGTGTTCTTTTTTGGAAAAATTACCAAGTTCAAACATGTCTCCGAGTATGGTAATTTTACTTTTTTGTTCTATGTTGGTCTGTTTAAAATTTTCTAATGCTGCTTTCATGCTGCTTGGATTGGCATTGTAGGCATCTAAAATTATAGAGTTCGATTTTTTCTGTAATAATTCTGATCGGTTATTTTTGGGAATATAGTTTTCTATGGCATTTTTTATGGTAATAGAGTCTATTTTAAAATGCTTACCAATACATATACTTGCTGCAATATTGGTATAGTTGTAGTTCCCTATTAGTTGGGAGTTTACTGTAGTGTTATCAAAATCTACAGATACAAAAGTGGAGGTGCTTTTAGGGTTTATCTGTATACTATTAGGTTTGTTTTTTGAGAAATTAATAGTATTTATACCTTCGCTTTTTTGATATAATTTTTTATCGTCGATGTTGGAAAATACAGTTTGTTTATTTTGTTTTAAATAAGCATAAAGCTCTGTTTTTCCTAATAGGATATTTTCTTCGCTTCCAAAGCCTTCAAGATGCGCTTTGCCTATGTTGGTAATATATCCATAGTTTGGTAAAGCAATATGGGTAAGTGTTTCTATTTCTTTTAAATGGTTCGCGCCCATTTCTACCACGCCAATTTCTGTATTCTGGTCCATGTTTAAAAGGGTTAGAGGTACTCCTATATGGTTGTTTAGGTTGCCTTTTGTTGCTACACAATTGTATTTTGTGCTTAGAACGGTATAAATTAATTCTTTTGTAGTGGTTTTTCCATTACTACCTGTTAGGGCTATTATTGGAATATTTAAGTGTCTACGGTGGAATTTTGCTAGGTCTTGTAATGTTTTTAAAACATCGTTTACTACTATGCAATTGGGGTGTTCTGTAAATAATTCATCTACAATTGCATAAGAAGCTCCTTTTTCTATGGCTTCTGTAGCATATTGATTTCCGTTAAAGTTTTCTCCTTTCAATGCAAAAAAAAGTGAATTTTTTTGAATATTTCGGGTGTCTGTAGAAATTTTATTACTTTTTAAAAATAGCTTGTGTAGTGTTGTAATGTCCATTTTTATTAGATGTGAAAAGACCTCGGTTAATTAGCCGAGGTCTTAAAAATAAATATTTTAATAAGGTTTATGTTACTCTGTAGGGCGTTTTACATCTGTAAATTTATCACCTACACGAGAAACAGCATTTCTAAATCCTATGTAATCGGTAGCCATATCTTGTGGGAAGTATCTACGTTGTGCAGGATCTAACCAGTAAGCTCTGTCTTTCCAAGATCCACCTTTGTATACGCGCACATTATCGTCGATTAAGGTTTTTCTCTTAGTAGATTTGTCATACTCTCTTTTTAATGTACCATCTTCGTTGGCTGTTACACTGTGGTTAGGAGAGTTGTACATTGCTTTAGTAGGTTTTCCTTGAATGTCCTCGAAAGCTTCGTAATAGCGAGAAGATTGTTTGTCTCCGTCTCTATAGTTTCTGTTATCACTTTCCGAGAAATTAGTTCTTAAATAAGTTTCATTCTCGTCTATTGGTACTTGTCTAATTTGACCAGGAAGTGTACGGGCAATAATTTTTCCGTTACTAAGTGTATCATATACTACTTCGTTTGTTCCTAAAACAATTACAGAACCATCACTAGCAATCGCATTTTTAGTATAAACATTACCTCTGTAATAATTAAAGTCATTAAAATCATCGTCAATTATAGGTCTATATACGTCTGCTACCCATTCGGCAACGTTTCCAGCCATATCATATAATCCATAATCATTTGGAGGGTAGCTTTTGATTTCTGCAGTAATATCTGCTCCATCGTCACTCCATCCAGCTATTCCACCGTAATCACCACTAGCTTGTTTAAAGTTGGCTAATTGGTCACCATATCTATTTTTCTTTCCAGAACGGGTGTATTGACCTACCCATGGATATTTTTTCTTTCCTCTGTATATGTTGTAGTTTCTAATTTCTTTTAAGCCTAATGCAGCATATTCCCATTCTACTTCGGTAGGAAGACGATATTTTGGAGGAATATCTCCAGAATTTTTGTTAGGAAATCTATTACCTCCTCCAGAAGCGGTAGGGGCAGAGCTAGGAACTTCTTCTCCAGTTTCTGCATCAACACTTACGTTTTCTGCAGCAATACTGTCTTCTTTTTCTAGATCTTTTATTCTTTTTTGAGATTCTGCACCACCTAATAATAAATTTTCGTCTCCTCCATATACGCCACTAGGGGCTACGGAATAAGCATCGGTATCAAAAGGCGATCCAACAGGGGCATTAAAGGCCGCTTCTTTAGCTAAATATCCTTTTTCAATTAATGCACGTTCATTTACTCGGTTGGTTCTCCAGTTGCTAAATTCAACAGCTTGTATCCAAGATACTCCTACTACGGGGTAATTTCTGTAGGCTGGGTGTCTAAGGTAGTTGTTAGTCATTACCTCGTTAAATCCTAAACGGTTTCTCCAAACTAAAGTATCTGGTAAAGCACCATAATATATATTTCTATAATCAGGATTAGATGGTGGGAAGAAGCGTTTGGTCCATTCAAGGTATTCCAAATACATTAAATTGGTTACCTCCGTTTCGTCTAGGTAGAAAGATTGGACATGTTGCTGTGTTGGAGTATTATTCCAATCATGCATTACATCGTCTTGTACACGACCCATTGTGAAAGTACCACCTTCGATAGGAACAGTACCCACGGGGGTTTCTTGTTCTTGGTAGTTGTAATTTACTTTAAACCATCCGCCTTTTTCATTATGCGGAGTGCCAGTACCTCTAGAGGATCTGTCGTAATTTTCTGTGGTGTTACAACCAACCAATAAAGCACTAAATACTGATGTATAAAGTAGGTTAAAAAGAACTCTTTTATTCATAATTAACAATCTATTTGTAGATAATAGGGTCTGCAATATAACAATTAACGTTCTAAAATCAATTTTATTTTAGATTTAATTATTGTTGTTTAATTTAGCAGTTATTATAATAAATAACAGAGACTACATAATATTATTGTGGTACAAGGGTTATTTTATTATTGTTTCTATGCTATGGGATGTAAATTAAAGTTTATTTTTTGTTTGTTTTGTTTGAGTTTAGGTTATGCTCAAAACAAAACGGTGTCTATCAATTGGGTAGATGCGAATGATTTGTTAATCGAATCTAGTGTCGTTAATATTAAAGGAGCAGATTCTTTTTTTGTGGACGATTCTGGTTTTGTAGACAAACTAATTTCTACTTGGGAGCCAATTGGAGAAAGCTACGAGGGTGCTAAAGCAGTTTCTGTTATTTTAGAACCCGTTTCTTTAACCTTACTTAATAAGGTGGACAAAAGTGTATTGCCTAAATCTTTTTCGGTTTCAGTTAATTCTAGGCAAGGAAGGGATAAGATTATGGAGGTAATGAGTTTTAATCCTCTTGTAAATATAAAAGGAGAAATTAAGAGGGTGGTTTCTTTTAATTTAGAAAAAAATAAAAGAAAAAGCGGAGTGCTAAAACTTTTTCTGTCCCTAGCAGGTCTTCTTCGGTTTTAGCCTCTGGAGAATGGAGACGCTTTTCTATAGATACTACAGGTGTTTATAGGGTAACGGCAAATTTTTTAAATTCTATAGGTGTGGATCTTAATGGGGTTAATCCAGAAACTATTAAAATATACGGTAGTGGAGGGAAACCATTGCCTTATGTTAATGAAGAAAATAGATTTTACGATGTGCCAGAAGTACCTGTAAAATTAGTTGGTGTAGAAGACGGTGTTTTTTCGGGTGAAGATGCTTTGTTGTTTTATGGAATAGGGACACAGGGATTCGATTTGGTAAACGATACGCATTTAAACCCTTATTCGGATGATGTTTTTTACTATGTTACAACAGGGGGTGTGGCTCATAAAAAGGTAGAAGAATTGTTGGAGGATAATGATTTAGCTACTAATTTTTTCTCTACTTACGATTATGAAACTTATAGTGAAAAGGATTTAGTTAATTTAGGAGGGATAGGAAGGAAGTGGTTTGGAGATATGCTTGGAGGATTTAGAAATAGAAGGGAGTATAATTTTGAAATCCCAAATCCTGTTGCAGGTTCCGATGTGGAAATTACTTTTCCTTTTGGAGGTCTATATCAAATAAGTCCGCGTATAACCGTCACCGCAATTTCTGCAAACGAAGTAGAGTCTGTAATTGGATTTCAGAATAATTTAAATCCAAGCTCGTCGGCTTTTGGGTCGGTTTCGCCAAGTAGGTCGCGTTTATTAAGTTTAAAAGCAGGGCCTAATTTAAAGGTAAGTTTTGAATTGGATCAATTAGGAGATGCTTCAACAGAGGTGTATTTAGATTACCTAAGAGTAGTTGCAGAAAGTAATTTGAGTGGTTTAGATAGACAATTTAGTTTTTTTAACGAAAATCAAAGTTCTGTTACGGGAACTAGTGAGTTTGTAATTTCTAATGCCAGTAATGTTAATTCTGTTTGGGATGTTACCGATCCATTTAATATTAAGGAAAAGGTAAATCTTGCGGAGGATGGAGAGTCGACAGATGGTACTTTTAGAATAAAGGTAGCTTCTGGGGAGGTTAGTAGATTTGTAGCATTAGATAATAGAGATTTTTATAACCCCATAGCATTGCGTGATTCTAGAGTTTTGAATCAAGATTTAAAAGGAAATATTTTTAGAACTAGAACGCAAAATAATTTTGATGGTGAGTTAGATTATTTAATTATTACCCGTTCCGATTTCTTAGATTCGGCAAATAGACTGGCCGATTTTAGAAGAAAACAAGATGGGTTTAATGTAAAAGTAGTAACCTTAGATCAGATTTATAACGAGTTTAGTACAGGACAACAAGATATTACTGCTATAAGAAATTTTGTAAAATACATTTACGATAATGCTAAAGATGAGGAGTCTAGGATTAAATATCTTTGTGTGATTGGGGACGGTTCTTACGATTATAAAGATCGTATTAGAGATAATACCAATATTGTTCCTTTGTATTTTGCGGCAAACAGTGTAACGTTAGCAAATAGTTATTCTACCGATGATTATTACGGGATTTTAGATCCTAGCGAAGGAGGTGATTTAAGGAGAGATTTGTTGGATATTGCGGTTGGTCGAATTATTGCGCCAACTCCAGAAGTAGCCAACGATATGGTCGATAAAATAGAGAGGTATTATTCGCAAGAAAGCTATGGTTCGTGGAGGAATAACTTCTTATTTGTGTCGGACGATGTAGATGCGCCTATAGATGCGACCTTGGAATTACGTTTAGATTTTGTTGCAGAGGAGCTAAAAAGTAAATTGCCTAATGCAAATGTTAGGAAAATTTTCACCGATGCATTTGAGCAGGAAAGGACTTCTGCAGGGGAGCGATATACTAGAGCGAGTAGGGATTTTTTAAATGCTTTTGAGTCAGGAAATTCTTATATAAATTATTTTGGGCATGGAGGAGAAGATGGTTTGTCTGGAGAGTTTATTTTTAGAGCAGACGACGCTAGGGGTTTAACTAATAGGGATAGGCTAACTGTGTTTACGACGCTTACCTGCGAGTTAACACGTTTTGATAATCCATTACGGGAAACGGCAGGAGAGTTTTTGTATTGGAATAAAAATGGAGGAGCTGTAGCTATGTTAACAACAATACGTAATTTATTTGTTAGAACAGGTTTGGAACTTAATCCTAAGTTGGCAGAAGCATTGTTTGACGATTCGCAAAATTCAATCCCGATAGGAGAAGCCTTAAGAGTAGCTAAAAATAATTTGCTTTCTAGTGGGGATAATAGATTAACGGTTTTTTGTGTAGGAGATCCAGCGTTAAAAATTAGTTTCCCAAGACCTAAGATAGTTTTAACAGCAATTAACGACGAGGCAATTAGTGCGACTACAGGGAGCTTAAAAGCTTTGGACAAGGTTAAGTTGTCAGGTAAAGTGGTGGATGCTGGCGATGCATCAGAATCTGCTTTAGAAGGATTTAATGGAGATGTAACTGTTGTGTTATTTGATAAAGATGAAGAAAGAGAAACTTTGGCTAACGATAGAGTTCAGGCATGCTTTAAGATAGATTCCATTTCGGGAGTAATTACTCCTAGTAGTGTTAGGTTATGTAATAGTACAAATAATGAAATTTTTAAAATAGATTTTGATAACCTAGGAAGTCAAGTTTTTAGTGGTAGAGCTACTGTAAAAGAAGGTCTTTTTGATATAGAATTTGTTGTATCTAAAAATGTTCGGTTGCCTGTTGGTGAAGGTAAAATTGGTTTTTATGCACAAAATCAATTGTTCTTAGACGACCAAAGTGGGTCCTCCAAAATTTCTATAGGGGGTCTAAATAGAGATGCTCCTTTGGATAATGAAAAGCCGATAATAAATCTGTTTTTAAATAACGAAAGTTTTGTGGATGGTCAGCTTGTAAATAGTGCCCCTAATTTAATAGTTAAATTATCGGATGCCAATGGTATTAATACGGCAGGAGGAGTTGGGCACGATATTATTGCTATTATAGATGGAGATGAGTCTAATTCGATTAATTTGAATCAGTTTTATACTACAGAATTGGATGATTTTACAAGGGGTTTTATTAATTTTAGGCTAAAAAGCCTGTCGGCAGGAGAGCACAGATTAACTTTAAGAGCTTCCGATGTTTTTAATAATGTATCTATAGAAGAAATTACTTTTAGAGTGGGAGAAGAAGGCGATTTTACGGTTTCCGAAGTGTTAAACTATCCTAATCCATTTGTAAGTTATACGGAGTTTTGGTTTAGCCATACAGGGCCGCCTCAAGATGTCTTAGATGTAAAAATACAAGTAATGACTATTACTGGGAAGATAGTAACTACTAAGTTTGCTACTTTGTCGGGGAATACAAATAGTTATAGGGGAGATATTACATGGGACGGAAGAGATGATTTTGGAAATAAAGTAGGAAAAGGCGTCTATTTGTATAACATTGTTGTAAAATCTACGTTAACCAATAAAACATTTTCTAAACTAGAAAAGTTAGTGGTGTTGTAGATCGTTAATAAATAAAATTATATTTGTCAAAAAAAAATAATTAAATGAAATTAAAATTTTCGCTAATAAGCTTACTGTTTTTGGTAGGATCAGTATCAGTACTTGCGCAGGGACCTAATCCAATTACTACGGCATTACCTTTTTTACAAGTAGCAGCAGATGCTAGAGCAGGGGGACTTGCAGATCAAGGGGTGGCAACCTCTACAGATGTTTTCTCTCAACAATGGAATTCTTCCAAATATGCTTTTGCAGAAAAAGAAATAGGTATAGGAGTAAACATTACTCCTTATCTTACGCAATTGGTTAATGATATTGTTTTAGCTAATATAGTAGGGTATAAAAAAATAGACGATCGCAGCGCCGTATCGGCAAGTTTTAGGTACTTTAGTTTAGGTGAGATTGATTTTAGCGACGAAAATGGAGTTTCGCTAGGAACACAAAAGCCAAACTCGTTAAGTTTTGATGTGGCCTATGCCTTAAAATTAAGCGATCAATTTTCGATGTCTGTAGCGGGTAGGTATTTGCGTTCGGATCTAAGATTGCAAACATTAGGTAGTGGAGATGCTAATGCTGGAAACGGTTTTGGTGTAGATATAACAGGTTTTTATCAAAGTGAAAAAATTCCTTATGCTAATTTCGACGGAAGATGGCGAGGAGGTTTTGCTATTACTAATATTGGCCCTAAAATTTCTTTTAGCGAAGGGGAAGAAAGTTTTATTCCTACAAACTTAAGAGTGGGTGGTGGATTTGATTTTGGAATAGATTCTTATAATACAATTAGAGCTACAGTAGAATTTTCTAAATTATTAGTACCTACACCGCCATTATTAATAGATTCAGACGGTAATGGTAGAATTGAGGGAGCAGAAAGAGATGCTTTTGAGGAGTTTAATGATCAAGGTGCTTTTGAGGGGATTTTTAAATCCTTTAATGATGCTCCAGATGGTTTTAGTGAAGAGCTAGAAGAGTTTACTTATTCTATAAGTGCAGAATACGATTATAATAATGTATTTGCATTAAGAGCAGGGTATTTTAATGAAAGTGAAAACAAAGGAGCAAGAAAATTTGTGGCTTTAGGGGCAGGATTCAAATACACTTCTATAGGTTTAGATATTTCTTACTTATTTAATACTTCAAGTGTGCCAAGTCCTTTAGAAGGAACCCTTCGTTTTGGGTTAACATTTAGCTTTGGAGAGGATTATTCTACTTACTAGAAAATAAATAATACTTAAGTAAAATGCCATTCTTTTTTAAGGAATGGCATTTTTTTATTTCTAAAGTCAACGTTCTTTAAAGTTTTCTTTTGTAAAAAAGCGATTTTGATACTTTTTTGTGGAAATTATTGAATTTTTTAAAATCCAATTAGAGGTTGGAAAACGTTTTATTCCGTATTTTTATCCCTCGGCGTTGAAACTTATCTAAAGGGAAAATGCTATTTTTGTAATGTTCGTAAAACCATATTCTTTAGTTTAGCGACATCAATTTTGAACCTTATTAGAATCTAATGAAAAAAATAACCAAAGAGGTGTACCTAAGATGGTACGAAGACATGCTTTTCTGGAGAAAGTTTGAAGATAAACTAGCTCAAGTATATATTCAGCAAAAAGTAAGAGGGTTCTTGCATTTATATAATGGTCAGGAGGCAATTCTAGCAGGAGCACTTCATGCTATGGATACGACTAAAGATAGGATGATTACTGCTTACAGGAATCACGTACAGCCAATAGGTATGGGCGAAGATCCAAAGCGTGTAATGGCAGAATTATATGGTAAGGAAACAGGTACTTCTAAAGGTATGGGAGGATCTATGCATATTTTTTCTAAAGAACATCGTTTTTACGGAGGTCACGGTATTGTAGGAGGACAAATTCCATTAGGAGCAGGTTTAGCTTTTGCAGATAAGTATTTTAAAAGAGACAATGTAACCTTAACCTTTTTCGGAGACGGTGCAGCACGTCAGGGTTCGTTACACGAAGCATTTAATCTTGCAATGCTTTGGAATTTACCAGTAGTGTTTTGTGTAGAAAATAACCAATACGCAATGGGTACTTCTGTAGAAAGATCTGCAAACCATACCGATATTTGGAAATTAGGTTTAGGATACGAAATGCCTTGTAAGCCAGTAGATGCTATGAATCCTATAAGTGTAGCGGAAGCTTTTGATGAAGCTATTAACCGTGCACGTACAGGAGGAGGGCCTACTTTCTTAGAATTAAAAACATATAGATATAGAGGGCACTCGATGAGTGATGCTCAAAAATACCGTACAAAAGAAGAGGTAGCAGAATATCAGAAAATAGATCCGATTACTCAGGTCTTAGATGTTATAAAAGATAAAAAATATGCTTCAGCAAAACAAATCGAAGAGATAGATGCTAGAGTAAAAGAGCGTGTTGCCGAATGTCAGAAATTTGCAGAGGAATCTCCATTCCCAAAACCACAGCAGATGTACGATATGGTATACGAACAAGAAGATTACCCATTTTTACCACATAAATTATAATTGAAGTTATGGCAACAGTAATAAACATGCCTCGTTTGAGTGATACTATGGAAGAAGGAACCGTAGCATCATGGTTAAAAAATGTTGGAGACAAAGTATCTGAAGGAGATATTTTGGCAGAGATTGAGACGGACAAAGCAACAATGGAGTTTGAGTCTTTTTATGACGGAACACTATTGCATATTGGAATTAAGGAAGGAGAAACTGCCCCAGTAGATCAATTATTATGTATTATTGGTAATGATGGAGAAGATATAAGTGCATTACTTTCTGGAGGTGCAAGTTCCGAAACAGCTGCGACTGTAGAAGATGTTGTAGCGCCAGAAGCTTCTAATAATGTAGAAGTGCCAG
>CALGNG010000300.1 GCA_937958735.1 uncultured Aquimarina sp.
TGTAGTTCCTAAATTGGCACGGAGTTTAAAATCGTTAACAATTCCTTTTTTCCAAAAAGACTCGTTAGAAATATTCCACGCTACAGAAGCCGATGGAAATACTCCCCAGCGGTTTTGTGGAGAGAAACGTGAAGATCCATCTCTACGGGCACTTACATTAAAAATATAACGCTCGTCGTAACTATATAATAGCCTTCCTAAATTACCTATTAAAACAACTTCATCATTTTGATTAAATCCAGTACCCGAACCATTTGTAAAATTAATAGTCCCTTGGTTTAATACTGGTAATCCAGATAACAAACCTGCCCTAGAAGCACTAAAAGCAGCATTAGTACGCTTTTCGTAAGAAAATACCGCTAATGCATTTAAACTATGTTTCCCTATTTTTCTGGTATAATTTAATTGCTGGGAGGTGGTAAAGGCCGTTTCTCTATCTGATGTTTCTCTAATGGAACTTCGTTCCATATTGGTATCGATAACAATATTATCGTTAAAAGGATTTATTTCTATAACTGTAAATTGTGGAGAGGTTCTATTAGAATTGGCATAATTGGTATTGTATCCGGTTATGGTTCTAAAGGTCAAATAATCGTTAAAATCGTAACTAGCCCTAAAATTTATATTATAACGATCTCTTTTTCCTCTAGTAATTCTATTTAAAGAGGTTAAACCTTGTATAATTTGAGATCTATTAAAATTCCCGTTGGCTATAATTTCTCTTAAATCTGGATTTAACCTATTTTGTGTTGGAGAAGATCTTAAGCCTTGCGTTAAGATATTTTCGTCTGGTCTTTTTCTGTTTTCTGCGGTAAAGCCTATACCTGTAAAAAACTTCCATTTATCTTTGGTGTAATTCAAATTTAATCTAGAATTTACTCTTGTAAATTGAGAATTTATAATAGCTCCTTCTTGATTAAAAATTCCTCCACTTAAATTAAAAGTCAGATCTTTTTTACCTCCTCTTACATTAAGATTTAAACGCTGCTGTACTGCATTGTCGTTTTCTATAACATCTATAATGTTACTGTCGTTGGTTAACTGTTGATCGGAGATATTTAAAATTCGAGTATCAAAAACATCATCTTCATTAAAATCGAAAAAGATACTTTCTCTTGCGTTTAACAAAGGGGTCCCCGATGTTATTTGTTGTATTCCAGAAGTAGCATCCAAATTAATAATTGTTTTTCCTGCCTTTCCTTTTTTGGTGGTAATTAAAATAACTCCAGCAGAGGCTCTTGCTCCATAAATAGAAGCCGAGGCAGCATCTTTTAAAACATCTACTGTTTCGATTATATTGGGACTTAACCTTGGATCTCCCTCTTGCGGAATCCCATCTACTACAAATAAAGGTGTATTGTCCCCTATAATTGAAGATACCCCTCTAATTTGTATACTGGCTCCTTCCCCTGGTTCTCCAGAGGCTACAACATTTAGACCCGCAACTTGCCCTTGTAATGCATTTCCTATATCCGAGGTTATAATTTTATCTAACTCTTCTGCTTTTACTTGTGCCACCGCTCCCGTAACTTCTTTCTTTTTTACTTTACCGTATCCAATAACCACTACATCGTCTAACTGTATGGCGTCGAATAATAGCTTTACATTTAATTTTTCTTTAGTTACTTTTTTCTCTATCGTTTCCATTCCTGCAGAACTAAAGATTAATGTTTTTCCTACTTCGGTATCTATTTTATAAATTCCATCAAAATCACTTATTGCACCATTGTTAGTTCCTTTTTCTATAATGGAAACCCCTGGTAAGGGTAAATTATCTTTATTATCTAGAATTTCCCCTGATACCGTGATTTTTTGAGAAAACACATTAGAAAAAGTAACCAATAAAAATATCACTAAAAAATAGCTTCTTTTCCTTATTATCAATTCAAAAAATAGTTTATTAATCATAGTTGTGTTTATTTTAATAATAATAAAAACTAAAACGTTATAGTTCTGTAATCGTTTACATTTATAGCATTAAAAACTAACACATTTTAAACAATCGATTACGTTAATTGTAAATATTTAGAAATTATGTAGTTCTCAAATATATAAAAAATAAGTTATAAAAAAATATTCCTTCCAAAAAAACACTGTAAACATCTAAAAAACAATTAATTAATGTATTTTAAAATATCGTACAACCTTTATCTTTATAAAAAACAGTTTTGATTTACTATTAAAAGCAGCGAGGCTATCTAAAAAAGTTTAATTACTTTTTTAGATAGCCTCGCTTGTATTGCTAAAAATAACTAACAATACATTAAGTATAAATTATAAAATTTATACGTGTAATGCTCTATCTTCTGTTGCTGCCAATGCAGCTTCTTTTATTGCTTCTGAAAAAGTAGGGTGTGCATGGCTCATTCTAGCAATATCTTCAGCACTAGCTCTAAACTCCATAGCCGTTACAGCTTCTGCAATTAAATCTGCGGAACGAGCTCCTATCATGTGTACTCCTAATACTTCGTCTGTTTTTTTATCGGCAAGAATTTTCACAAAACCATCCAAATCGTTACTAGCACGTGCGCGACCCAATGCTCTAAACGGAAACTGTCCAACTTTGTAGTCTACTCCCGCTTCTTTTAATGCTTCTTCTGTTTTCCCAACAGCAGCTACTTCTGGCCACGTGTATACTACGCCTGGTATTAAATTATAGTCTATGTGTGGTTTTTGTCCCGCTAAGATTTCGGCAACCATGGTTCCTTCTTCTTCTGCTTTATGGGCTAACATAGCACCTTTTACCACATCTCCAATAGCATATATATTAGAAACGTTTGTTTGCAAATGTGCATTAGTTTCTACTTGCCCTTTATCTGTAATGGTA
>CALGNG010000301.1 GCA_937958735.1 uncultured Aquimarina sp.
TTATAGCAGAAGATATTAAAGCTATGCTAAAACAACTAGATACAGAGGTAACCAAAGAATTTAAAAAGAACTACTCTGGTGCCCAAATAACACAAGGGGTAAATTTCTTAAGTTTTGAAGCCGCAAAGCAATTTATACAAAAGTTTTTGTATACCGAGCTGGATTTGATTAAGGCAGGGAACGAGTTGGTAATTGTAAGTATCGAAAAAAAGTATAAAACCAAAATAGAAGTATCTAATCTTAATTTTCCTGTATACATAAAAGGAACTGTAGACCGCGTAGATCGATTAAACGGCACTCTACGTATAGTAGATTATAAAACAGGTTATGTAGATCCTGCCAAATTAAAAATTAGAGATTGGGAGTTATTAAGAACCGAAGAAAGTTACAGTAAAGCCTTACAAATACTAATGTATGCGTATATGTATTATAACGAAAATAGTCTTTCCGAAACAGTAGAAGCAGGCATTATAGCCTTTAAAAAATTAAACCAAGGATTTCTAGCCTTTGGACAAGCCGAAGGCCGTAAATCCAATACCGAAATTAATTCCCAAGTTTTTCAGCATTTTCTAATACAATTAGAAGGATTAATTCAAGAAATTTGTGACACTAATAACCCCTTTGTAAGTAATGAGCTTGATAACGCATAAAAACATACCTTTAGTAAGTAAACACCAACGTCCCATAATAGTAGATTTTATATATGCAGAAGGCAGTACAGCACAACCAATAGTTTTGTTTTGCCATGGCTACAAAGGCTTTAAAGATTGGGGACCCTGGCCATTAATGTGTCAAGCTATAGCTAAAGAAGGTTATTTTGTAGTGGCTATTAATTTTTCCCATAATGGGGGCACGATACAAGAGCCCATAGATTTTCCAGATTTAGAAGCCTTTGGTAACGATAATTTTTCTAAACATCAAGACGACCTACAATCGGTAATAGACGAAGTTACGGCCAGTAATTTTAAGTTTAAAACCATAGTAAACAGTAAACAATTAACCCTAATAGGACATTCCAGAGGGGGAGGAGCAGCTATTCTAAAAACAGCTAACGAAGCTAAAGTAACCCAATTAATTACTCTGGCTTCTATAAACACCTACGACACCAGTTTTTTAAAAGGAGAAGCTCTAGAACAATGGAAAAAAGAGGGTGTATGGTACATTACCAATGGGCGTACACAACAAAAAATGCCTCATTATATTCAGTTTTACGAAGATTACGAGCAACATAAAGAAGCTTTAAATATTCAAAAAGCTGCACAAGATATTAATGTAGCGCACCTCTTAGTTCATGGTACAGAAGACACTTCTGTAAGTATAAAAAGTGCCGAAACTATAAAAAAATGTAATCCTAAAGCAATTACCTATTACCCTAAAACAGACCATGTGTTTAACGGAAAACACCCTTGGGAAAGTAATACTATGCCTAAAGCTTTAGAAGACCTAACCACACAAATTATAAGATTTTTAGCCTAGCAATATATGCCATTTACCTCCTTTAAAAGCATCCACAAAATAGCCATTCCAGCAATAATTGCTGGAATTGCAGAACCTGTACTATCTTCCACCGATGCAGCAATAGTGGGTAAAATACCCATAAACCCTAAAGAAGCCTTAGCTGCGGTAGGTATTGTAAGTGCGTTTTTATCCATGTTAATATGGATTTTAGGGCAGACTAGAAGCGTAATATCCTCTATAATCTCTCAATATTTAGGAGCTAATAAATTAAAAGAAATAGAAAGTTTACCCCTCCAAGCTATTGTTTTAAATATACTGCTTAGCATTATAGTATTAGGAAGCACCTACTTTTTTGCAGATACTATATTCCAATGGCTAAAAGCAAAAGACATAGTGTTACAATACAGTTTAGATTACTACAATATCCGTGTATGGGGGTTTCCTTTTACACTCTTTATATTTGCTGTTTTTGGAATATTTAGAGGTCTGCAAAATACTTTTTGGCCTATGGTTGTGGCTATGGTAGGAGCAAGCCTAAATATAATATTAGACTTCGCGTTTGTTTATGGTATAGAAGGCTATCTGCCGGCAATGCACATAAAAGGAGCTGCTTGGGCAAGCCTTATATCCCAAATAGTAATGGCGCTAATGGCCTTGGTCTTACTTATTACAAAGGCCAAAATACATCTTAAAATAGATTTTAAAATCCATCCCGAAATTAGCCGATTGGTTAGCATGAGTGGTAACCTCTTTTTAAGAGCCCTATCCTTAAATGTAGCTTTACTTATGGCAGTACGCCATGCCACCAATTTAGGAGACACCTATATCGCAGCCCATGCCATAGCTATAAACATTTGGTTATTCACCGCCTTTTTTATAGATGGTTATGCCTCTGCTGGGAATATTTATGGTGGTAGATTAAAAGGAGCAAAAGATTATAAACAATTAAGTATTTTGGTAAAAAAAGTAACCCAATATGGCCTATTTGTAGGAGTAATTTTAATGCTTTTAGGAACCTTATTTTATAAAGAGGCAGGAGAAATGTTTACCAACAATAAAGAAGTATTAGAAGCCTTTTATGCCATGTTTTTTATGGTAATTTTAGTACAACCAGCCAATGTTATAGCTTTTGTATTGGATGGAGTATTTAAAGGACTTGGAGAAATGAAGTACCTTAGGAATTTATTATTTTTGTCCACTTTCTTAGGATTCCTACCCACCCTATTTATATCTCAATATATGGGTTGGGGGCTTATAGGCATTTGGGTGGCTTTTGCCGTATGGCTCACTTTTAGATCTATAGGCATGTACCTCCAGTTTCGAAAAAAGTATCAATTTAGGGTTAATGAATTCTAATATTGAAGACCTTCCAGAGTATAACCCTAATAATAGATGCTTATCATTTCTTGATTATTTAGGCACTTTCAGAAAAAGCAAATCCCTTGCAAATACTAAGGGATCTTTGTAAATTAAAGTAAATAAAAACACCAAAAACAGCTATTAGGTGCTAAAGATGGGGTTTTATTTCTTCGTTTTTATATTCCAAAAAATATTTTTCCCCATTATTTAGTATAAGAGCACTAAAAGGTTCTGGTTTAATTTTAATTGAAGTAGGAAACCAAATGTCTTTTATATTATAATTCGGCAATAAAAACATGCCTTCCTGTGAGCCATTTGTTCCAAATCTTTCTGGATCACCTTTCCAAAATTTAGTTCCGAAATTATCTTGAAGTTGATTATTTAGTTTCTGTACGTCATTAGTAGGCATTCCAATTTCATTTATACATAATACATCTGATATTTTAAAATCCGAATCATCATCATTTTTTAGTTCATGTCTAACAATAAACTCTGCAATATTTCCACTACCATCATAAAAATAGAAGGAGTCTGCATTCCAACTTTCAAACCTCTGAGTTTTTCTTCAATTTTCTAAGTCAATAATTTCTATTCTTTTTTCCATCCATTCCATTGCTTTAATCAATTTGTTAGATGGTATTAAAAAACAGTAGTGATACTTATAATCTTTGTGAGATTCCTCAAAGGTTAATTCGCTCAATCCAATTTTTAATGTAAAGCTATTTGGGTTACTCTCAATTACTTCAAACCCTAATATTTTAGAATAGAATTCTTTTTCTAATTGAAGCCTGTTAGTGTATAGTTTTAGTTCTTTTATTTTCATTTTTTAATCGCATTCACCTAATAGATGCTAACGATAAGTATAAGGAATCTAAGGGCAGGTTGTAAACACTATCGTTTCGGTTTATTACTTAGCTGAATATAAATATTTTGCTTTTATCTTTTTCTCTTAAATGCCAAATTTTATATTTAGTGGACTTTATTAAAATATCAAGAACTTTGTGTTAAGAACAAACACCCTATGTTTTCTATATCTTATTGTATGCAGTTTTATCTATTTCAGTATATACATTTGAGTTATGTTTCTCCATATAAATTCAGGATTAGGTATTTTTTACTTGTGAATAATGGCTCTTATATGGTGCGTTTGCATCCCAAAGGGTGTATCTGCATTATACAAATTGTTGTACGCTGGCTTTACTTAACTTTGAGAATTCATTTTATATTTTGAAATTTAAAACATATTAATATATTCTAATCCATTTCTATAATATCATAATCTTCCTCTCCTCCGTTTATTACATCTAACAAATGTAATTTTATAGTCTGCATAGGTTCAGAGTGTACCATAAAGTCAGTGGTAAAAACAAAAAAGAGTTTATTTTTTTGTTGTACCCATATCCAACTAATGAATTTAAAGTGTATTTCTCTTTCTCTGTAATTATTTAGACTTTTAATGCAAGAAATTGCTGTTGCTTCATCTTTAAAAAACCATTCTTCAACTCTAATATCTCCTTGAATTTTAGGTTGTTATTTAGTTAGAAAGGAAACGTTTATTTGTGTCGTTTTTGTGAAATTTTCGTTATCAAAATCATTCATTAAACTTTTAGCAAATCTTTTGGATTGATAACTTTTTAATCGTCTGTTTATGTACTCTTCATCTTTAATTAAACTCTGATCTTTATATGAACTTTCTAAATTTTTAATAAACAATGATAATTGTTCTGAATTATTTTTTTGATTATTATCATGTACAATATTGTAAATTTTGATAGGTCGTATTGAATCACTTTTTTTTTCTGTGCTTTTTAAATAGACTTCATCTAAAATTAATTCTTTACTTTGATTAGTATTGCCTTTACAACCATTTAGGGTTAAAATAATAAATAAGTTAATAAATATCTGTTTCATCTTTAAACACGTGTTAATGAAGGACGTTCAGCTCTTTCATACTCAACAGTCACTAATTTATTGGAACTTATTTGAGTCAAACTATTTATTCCCGTTATTTTTTTGATTGTATCATTAAATCGATCCCATTCCCCAAAACCACATATTTCTATACAACCAATAGAACCATAACTACCTGATGATGGATTATATATGCGCTGTTCCTATTTTAATGTCTGTAACTATAAGTAACTATAACAGTAACATTTTTCATAATTAATTTTTTAGTAATAAGCTCAAATATATTGATTTACAGCTTGCGTACAACGATTAATGTAAATGTCTGTGCGTGTAGAAAGTCAGGGACTTTTGGATTTAGCACGAGCGTATAGCTTTTTGTTTATTGCTAATTTAATTCAAAATGATATGCGTGGAAAACAAAAAAGAAACCACACCTTTTGATTAAACGCAATAAACAGCATGAAATATATACCGTGTTGTGTTTAGTTTATCTTTTTACTTTAATAAATATATCCTCGTATTTTTTGTGAGATTGTTTTAGTACATAATCAATGAATTCAAATTCAGTTATGTCATAATAACTTACATATTCTCTATGCAACAATTGTTTATCTAATGAATAAATCTTGCATTCTTGTTTAATATCAAATAAGCCTGAAGGAGCATAGCTCCATCTAACTTTTATTTTAATTTTATCGTAACTAAATTTTTTATTGCTTGAATCGTAATTAAAAATAATTTCATCTTTTGTCAATGTAATATTAGGAGTCATTAAAGAAGTCTTTTTCTTTAAAACAAATCCTATATAAACTAAGTTTATTAAAGTTAAAATTAATACAGTCAATTTACCGATCAATTCTTTTTCTAAAAACAAGAAGATAAGTAGTAATATTAAAAGAAATAGTGGAATAAACAGTCTATATCTTAAATTATAGAATTTTGACTTATTAAATTTTCTTTCATATAATTAGAAAAGCAGAAATGAGTGTCTATTCTTAATTAAACACAACGTTAAGTATAAGAAATCTTAGGGCAGGTGATAAGCACTATCGTTTCGGTTTATTACTTAGCTAAATATAAATATTTTGCTTTTATCTTTTCTACTATAAATGCCAAATTTTATATTTAGCGGACTTTGTTAAGATTCACAGACCTTTCGGTTTAGCACAATTGCCCTATGTTTTTTATACCTTGTTGTATGCAGGCTTTTTATAGTTGCTTTTTGAAATCAAATTGAAGATTCCAAATTTCGTTAATCGGAATATGTTTTCGACTTAAATCATTTACATCATTGTATTCAGTCCATAAAAAGGGAAAGAATCCAATTCCTTTATCATTTTCCAATTGTTCAATTTCCTCTTTCCAATTATTCCACCTTAAGCCTTCATAAAATTGTTCTAAATCTCCGGTAAGTGTCCACCATATAAAGTCAGAATATCCCATATCCAAAGCTTCCCATTCAAGGCAATCTGGTGCGAAATAATACATTTGCCCCAAGTCTTCTCCAAGTTTACCTCCGTTAATAGCAAAAAAACCTCCGATAACGTCATCAGCTACAAGAAAATATGGAGCTTGTTGTCCAAATTCAGTTATTGATTTTCCTAAGTTCCAATCAGATATATTTCTGCTTGTTTTTTTATTCCCAGAACCAAGAATTCGAATCCATCCGTTGTCAATTAATATTCCTCCAGTTTCATAAATAATCGCCCCCAATGGAGAACGAGTTGTAACTTGAGTATTATATAAAGCTAATTCAGCATTTTTTTCATCTTTGGATAATATTAGGACTTTATTAGTTGCGTCTTTAATCCACTCAGAAACTAATTCCCAACCATGTTCGTCTTTATTTATTAATTCAGTTAGTAGCTTCATTTTTATTTGTTGTATGTTGGCTTATATTTTTAATTCAAATAGTGTTTTATTGATTTCAGCAGACATTCCAAATGATTGTTTTACTTGTTCTAAATATTTATTTATACTTTTAATAAAGTAGTCAACCACTTCATTAGAAAAAGTCAATTCAAAAATATTAGATTTCACATCTTTTAATTTTCCAGAAACAAAACCCTGTTGTTTTAAGAAAGTAAATATTGCTTCAAATTTATTAGGTTCCAGCCTTTCAGATATTTTACCATCATAAACCCACTCTACTAAGCTTAATTTGTTTCCGTGAGTTATTATATTTCTGTATTTAAATAGTTGATTAATTCCATCAAGAGTCTCTTGTTCAACTATATTTTTTATTTCGTTGTTTGTTATTTTAGTAAATAATTTAATCTGTTTGTTCCATTCAGAAGATTCTATTTCGAGAATTAATTCATCTGTTAATCTTTCTAGTAAGAATTCACTCATTGATTTATCCCAATTTGGTAAATCATCAGTTTCAGTTACAGGTTCTGTTTCTGTTTTTGATTCGGATAGGTGATTTTTAATCCAACTAATCATAAGTTCTTTATTAAACGACTCAATCAAGGATGTCAAATTGAGAATGATGGAAGAGTTTATTCCAATTAAATTGTCGTTGGTTTTCTCTAAATCTCGATGTTTAATAGTCCATAAGATTGTTTGTGGAATAAATTCAAATGGTCGGCTATAGCTTTCTCTTATGGTTAGATTCATTAATAGAATTTCGTTTTTTCAGCTTGCATACAACACCATACTATGTATACTATCGATTTATCAAATAAGTCATTTTTTATAGGTTAATTCCTTCCCTGTTCGTCTGGATAATACAAATAGACGGGCTGAGATTGGAAGATCTCTTTAGTTTCGATATTTATAGCGGATAAAGGGCCTTTAAACGCCGCACCAGTATCTACATTGCATACGCAAGAAGCCTGTACAGGTTTGGTTTTACCAATACGGGTAACAGGAGTATGTCCAATGTATACCTCGTCAAACAAAGCCAACCTAGGTGGATAATATTTATGCCCTTTAGATAATTTAGGGTCTACAGACAATGCTAATTCCCATAGGGTGCGATCCCAATAGCACATTTTGTTAAAATACTCGGCATGGGGTCCTTTTAGATTTGTAAAACCAGCATGTAAGAATAATTTTTTTTCATCCAAAATTACATAATCTTGTAAATTCTCAAAAAAATCAAACTGAGCTCCAATTTCTTCCTTAGTAAAACGTCCATAACTCTCTTTTGTAGCCATACCACCATGGATTACCCACTCATCGGTATGCACACCAGTTAGCAGCCAGTCGTAGCACAACTGGTCATGATTACCTCGGATAAAAATGCAATTCTGTTTTTTTGCTAATTCCATTAAAAAAAAGATAGTTTCGGCACTCTCGCTCCAACCATCTACATAATCCCCTAGAAAAATTAGTTGATCTGCGGTTTGTAAATCCAATTGATCTAAAAGGTTTTTTAAAGCTCTTAGTCCTCCATGTATATCGCCTATAGCAAAAGTTCTTTTTTTCATTTAATTATATCGTACTTTTCTAATAATGCGCAAAGCATCTTTATATTGTTGATGTAAAGCCTTCGAAAATTCTTTAAGCAAGGTTTTAGATTGGTGTAATAAATCTAAAGCATCCAAATACCCATTCAAATAACAAAGTAAGTAAGTGGTCGGTAATTCATTTAACCAACGTGTTTCCTTTTCACTTAAAATCCTTTTCTCTTTTAATTTCCCCAGTAACATTTGGTTCTTTGTCATTAAAAAATCCAATACTGAAGCTGCAAAAACAGGAGGTTTAAAAATTAGTTCTGTAGAAATCTCGTAAGTAGTACTATTTTTAAAAATAATGCTTACAGATTCAAACGGATAATATTTATGAGTCCCATCATATCCTAAACTAATATACTCTGTAATTTTGAATTTATCCTCAAAAATATCAATAGCTACTTCGTCAAAAACCGAATAAAATAAATGAGTTTGTTCATTTACTAGCTCTATATCTACACGGGAGTAGTAAGAGTTGTTCTTTACTTTTTTCTCTTTTCCAGCCCAGCAAACCACAAAATACTCTTTAAATACTTGGTACTTGGGGCTGTAATTTTTATGTGTATTCATAAATTGGAATACACCATCTAAAGTTAATTTAATATTGTTGTGGGAATTATTTTCTATAGCTTCTACTGTTTTAGAATTTAAGTCAGGTCTTTTTATGGGTATATCTTTAGGCATACTAATACTTCCATCTCTATAAAAAACAGTCCCTTTGTAATACTTCCAAATATTTTTTCGTAATCTAGAAACATCCTCGTTAGTAGGGTGTACCGTAACCAGTCCCACCACTTTACCTAAAGGCAAATGTGGGAAGGATATATTCTCGTAAGAAACTACTGGTGGATTTTCTAAATAAGCATTAATTAAATTTTGAATTTTGCTATCGTCAAAAAAATCGATCCCCACAATAGCATTATCTTCGTCCCGTACACCAATAGCAATAAAAGAGTTATTATTGGGGTTGGAGTTCGACAAAGCACAGATGTGCTTTAAAAACTTAGCTTTGCCCTCTTTTAAAGACAGGTTTAAGCGCAACTTTTTATCATAAAAGCTATTCTCGTCGTTATGGGCAAGTAGATTTTTAATTAAAAGGCGTTTATTAATCATTTTATAAAAAACTGTCTATGAAGTGCAACACTATTTTTAAAGCTGCGTTTTTGTTAGGGAGTCTATTAAAACAACCAATTAAATATAAAACAAATTTTAGCAATTATCTTTTAGATAATGTTACTTTTCATAATGTTTTAATAAGATTAAACCAGTATTTGCGAAGCACAGTTAGTATTATTAAATTCACGACATAAAAATTTAGAAAAATGGAACAAACCGCAAGCGTTGATATTCGATTGATTAACGAACAAATTGAAAAAGAATCTGCTTTTATAGACATACTAACTTTGGAGTTAAATAAAGTTATTGTAGGTCAAAAGTATATGATCGAACGCCTACTTATCGGTCTGTTAGGACAAGGACACATTTTATTAGAAGGGGTGCCTGGACTGGCAAAAACCTTAGCCATTAATACACTTTCTAAAGCGGTAAAAGGATCTTTTAGCCGTATACAATTTACACCAGATTTATTACCAGCCGATGTAGTAGGTACTATTATATATAATATGAAGGAAAGTGACTTTTCTATTAAGAAGGGACCCATTTTTGCCAACTTTGTATTAGCAGATGAGATTAACCGTGCTCCGGCAAAAGTACAGAGTGCTTTGTTAGAAGCTATGCAAGAAAAGCAAGTTACTATTGGAGACGAAACCTTTGGATTAGATAAGCCGTTTTTAGTAATGGCCACACAAAACCCGGTAGACCAAGAAGGAACTTACCCTTTGCCAGAAGCGCAAATGGATCGTTTTATGCTAAAGGTAGTAA
>CALGNG010000302.1 GCA_937958735.1 uncultured Aquimarina sp.
CGTAAATTATCATACGGAGCTTTTCCTAATCCTGCTGTTCAATGGACTACTATGATTATTTGTAAAATTTTATATTTCATAGTCTGGATAGCTATTCCACTGTTTGTTTTAGAAACACCTTGGTATTTTATTATTTTGGGCTTTATGCTAATGCATTATGTAGCTGGACTTATTCTAAGTGTAGTATTTCAATTAGCTCATATTATTAGTGATACTGAGACACCTATGCCTAATGATGAGGGCACCATGAAAAATTCTTGGGCTATACATCAATTGTTTACCACAACAAATTTTGGTACAAAAAGTAAATTTTTAAGTTGGTTTACTGGTGGGTTAAATCATCAAGTGGAACACCATATTTTTCCACATATTAGCCATGTACATTACCCTAAAATTGCCGAAATAATTAAAGAAACCACTAAAGAGTTTAACTTGCCCTATCATGAATATAAAAGTATGGGTAGCGCTCTTAGTGCCCATTTTAGGCATTTAAAACACTTAGGAACAAATCCAAACATAGCATAAAAGAATAAATTCAATAAAACAATGAGCAATCAATTATCTGATAGAATCAATAGTTTAGCACCTTCTGCAACTTTAGAAATGGCTGCAAAAGCACGCGAATTACGTGCTGAAGGAAAAGATATTATCGGTCTAAGTTTAGGTGAGCCTGACTTTAATACACCCGATTATATTAAGGATGCTGCTATACAAGCAGTAAATGATGATTTTAACTCTTATACTCCTGTAGATGGATATGTAGAATTAAAAGAAGCTATTATTACTAAATTTAAAAGAGATAATAACTTAACCTATACTTTACCACAAATTGTAGTGTCTACAGGTGCCAAACAAGCACTTTATAATATAGCACAAGTTTGTCTTAACGAAGGAGACGAAGTAATACTTCCATGTCCTTACTGGGTAAGTTATAGTGATATCGTAAAACTAGCCGATGGTGTACCTGTAGAAGTGGAAACTTCTATAGATACCGATTTTAAAATGACTCCAGAACAATTGGAAGCTGCTATTACTCCTAAAACAAAAATGCTGTGGTACAGCTCTCCTTGTAATCCAAGTGGATCTATATATAGTAAAGAGGAATTACGTGCTTTAGCAGATGTATTGGTTAAATACCCACAAATTGTAGTGGTTAGTGACGAGATTTACGAGCATATTAACTACGGGGTTACCGCACATGCTTCTATGGCAGAGTTCGACGATATGCTTGACCGTACCGTTACCGTTAATGGTGTTGCTAAGGCTTTTGCTATGACGGGATGGAGAATTGGTTATATTGGTGCTCCTGCATATATTGCTCGTGCTTGTAACAAATTACAAGGACAAGTTACTAGTGGTGCTAACTGTATTGCACAACGTGCTGTAATTACTGCTTTATTAGAACCTGTAAGCCGTATCCAATATATGGTAGACAAATTTAGAGAACGTAGAACTTTAATCTTAGGATTGTTAAACGGTATCGAAGGTTTTAAATGTAACGAGCCAGAAGGGGCTTTTTATGTATACCCAGATGTTACTGCCTTTTTTGGAAAAACACTAGGAGGTAAAAAAATTAATAATGCTTCCGAATTTGCTATCTATTTATTAGAAGCTGCTAATGTAGCTACCGTTACCGGTGATGCTTTTGGAAACGGAAATTGTATTCGTATTTCTTATGCTGCTAGCGAAGAACAAATTATAGAAGCCATTTCTAGAATTAAGAAAGCCGTAAGTTAATCCCTTACTACACATATTTATAATTAGATATAGCTCCTCTTAAAAAAGGAGCTATATTTATTTTATCTATAGTCTTAATACCTCCTAAGTATTAAATTTACTATTTTTAGAATAGACAAAACCAACAATATTACACTTACAAAACACCGTGCACTACTAGCCTTAACTGCTCTGTAACTAAATATTAATTACGGCTTATTATACACAAACAATGAAAACTACTAACTTAAAAAAAATCTTAATAATTACTAGTTTAACCCTTGCTTTTCCCTCATGTAAAAACAAGACCACTCCACCAAACACCACCATAAATACATTACCCCTCCCTGCGAAAGAAAAGGCAAACTCTACAGAAATAGAGAAACTCACACTACCTACCCTAAACATAACAGATAACACCTTATTAGTTTCTCCTGTAGAAATTAAAGTAAACTCTCAAGGAGTATGGCTAGCCAGCGAAGGAACATTAGGTTTTATACAACTAATAGACGAAAAAGGAATCGAACTAGCACGAGGCACCTTAACTACTACAGAAAATTGGATGACAAGTGGCCCCGTTACATTTACTACCAAGTTAATTTTTGATTCTAAAGGTAATACCAAAGGGACTCTAATAATCCATAACGACCCAGGCGCGGGAGACGGCCGAGAGGCTGGGAAAGAAATAAATTTTACGATACCCGTTAACTTTTAGATAATTATACCAGTACCATTAAGAAATACACTGCTATTACAACTATACAAGAATCTATTAACAAACGCCAAAGGTTACTGTGGTATTAGCTAATAATTATTAGTATAATAAAAATCACTCTAAATCTATTTTAAGATAATATTTATAACTAAAAAAAATAGCCCCAATTAATGCTTTTTAGAACAATCGGATAGATTGGGTTTAGGTAACAAGGTTTATTACCTAATCTTATAAATTAATAATCAAAATTAGGCTTAATCGGTATCTTTTGGAGTTTAGCCCTACAAACAAAAAAGCCAAACCCCAAAATAGATAGATACCTTCCCCATCCTTCAATTTTTTACATATTACTATATCTAATTAATTATAATGTACAGCACTATAGCTATATCACTTAAAAAATTAATTTAAGCTTAAAAAAACTGACCCTTCTTCTATTTTATTATTCAAAAGAGACTCCACCTCTTCTTTAGAGTGTTCTATATTTTCCAAATCCTGTTTTTGTAAATGCGTACATACAAAACTTACTAAAACAATTGCCAACACAAAAGATACTTTTTTTAACAAAACAACTTTTTCCATGATCTACTTTTTTATGATTAACAAATTAAAAATAGCCCGCTAACTACTAGTTATTCTAGAATAGGTGGCTTTACTTTATAAACCTTAACACAGCTATTTTCCCTACCCTCAAAAAAACAAATTCTTACAAAAAAAACATAAATTGCTCATAAAAAGAACAATAGCACCTAAAAAAAACAGTATTATTATTACAAGAAAATCTACATATACAATTAACACATTTATAAAATCTAAAAAATCCACATTACTAATTTCAAAAAAGCAAAAAAGTCTAAAAAAAGTATCGATCCGTAACATTAATCTATAACTTTACGTTATTAATATGTTGCCTTTAGTTCTTTAGTAGAAAAAAGCTAGCCCATTATAATTTTACCTATGAAAATTCAATTTTTAGCTCTAGTCTTTATTTCCCTTAATCTATTAACAGCTTGCGACGATGGAGACATTATTGTAACTGCCGAAAATGGTTTTGAATTCGAAACTTCTAATTTAAGGTTATGCAATACAGGAGAAAGTAGTGTTCCTAATTCTGGAACCGCTGTTTTTCATAATGTTAACAATACTACCAACGAAGCTATTGCTATAGAAATCCCTAATCGTTTTTATAACGACACTATAGAAAGCACAGAGGGTAACGAAACATTCCCAGTACAATCAAACCCTGTTGTTTATCGCAAATTTGACACTGCTATAGATGGAATGGATTATTTTTGTTCTGGAATTCCAGATAACGACATAGGAATTATTACAGAATTATTTGGTAATAGTGGTAATCTAGAAATCAAAACAGTTAGAATCATAGAAGAAGATGGAGATGAAGATGGAGATGGACTAACCAATATGCAAGAACGTTTTCGTGATAGCATTAACACCGACATGGATAGATTCCTTGACTATGAAGATTCTGACGATGATAACGACAATGTACTTACCCGCGACGAAATAATGCCTGAAGGCGAAGATGAAGATAATATTACTATGGTTCCTATGGATACCGATGGAGATAAAATCCCTGACCATTTAGATCCAGACGACGATAATGATAACGTTGATACTAGAAATGAAATTTCTGAAACCTCTCCCGATCCTAGAAACGACGCAAACAGAAACCCAGAAGGGGTCTCTTTCTATTTAGATCCAACCACTAGTAACAATATAGAAGTAACCAGACTAATTACCAACACCTTTACCTCTACATTTAGAACCACTGTTATTGCTCGAAATTTAGGATTGAGCGAAGCCGATGGTAGTAACGAAATAATTAGAGAAACACTTACGTTTGGTGATATACGAGAAGATAGAATTCAAACCGACTCTGTATCTATCTCTACTCCAGAAACGGAAGAGATGATGCCAGAAGAAGAAACTATTACTCCTTAATTTTTTTACTACTGATTTTGCAAAAAATAGATGGCTAAAGCCCCTACCCCATATTTCTTATAATCCCCATCTTCGTAACGGATATTATCGTACCTGCGAAACATATATTCCAACTCGGAACGCAGCACGCCTTGCCCTACTCCATGGATAAAGACCATTCTAGGGATACGCTTACTTATAGCAAACTCTAATTGGCGTTTTGCCGTATCCAATTGGATACTTAACATATCGTAATTAGACATTCCCTTTTGGTTTTTTACTAATTTATGAATATGTAAATCCACCTCCATAGGCGGTATGTTTTTTTCTTTTTTAAAAGAAATCACTTTTTTAGGGCGCTTTTTAAACTCGGTATTTTGAGACGCTAGGTTAGAAAAATTACCACTAAAATCTAAGGCTTCTTTTCTGCTTTGATCCAAAACCAATTCTTTTTCTTCATAAGCTACCTCAAAACCATCGTCGGATAACAAAACACAAACCGCTCCTTCTAAACGAATAATTTTGCCTTGCAAATCATCGTCCAAAGCCATTACAGGGTCTCCTACATTAAACTTACTCATGTCTATAATTTTAAATTATCGTTAGTAACAGGTGGGTTATCTTTCTTAGAAGTTAATCCAGAAGAAATTAAGTATAGCGACAACATTATAACTATTACACCTAATACCTGAAGATATTCTTTCCTAACCCCTATTTGTAAAGGCACAAATAATCCTATAATACCTATAATAAGGAATACGTAAATTCCAATTTTCTTTTTCATTTCCTTTTTCATTAAAACCACCTTTATACTACTGTTGGACTAAAATTCACCGTTCAAAAATAGCACAATTTGCTATTAAAAAACTTATTTTTGCGGTATGGGAAGAAAAAAATCAAAACCTTTTTTTGAAAACATAGAAGTTATTGACGCTGGTGCCAAAGGTAAAAGTATCGCCAAAGCTCCAGACGGAAAAGTTATTTTTATAAAAAATGCGGTTCCTGGAGATGTAATTAACGTACAAACTACTAAAAAACGTACTGCTTATTACGAAGGAGAAGCTAAAGAGATTCTTTCCCCCTCCGACAAGCGTGTAGATCCATTATGCGAACATTCTGGAACTTGTGGTGGTTGCAAATGGCAAGAAATGGGCTACGAGCACCAGTTATTTTACAAACAACAAGAGGTTACCAATAACCTTAGTAGAATTGGAAAGATAGATCTTCCAGAAGTTACCCCTATTTTAGGCAGCGAAAAACAGTACTACTATCGTAATAAAATGGAATTTTCTTTTAGCGATAGCCGCTGGTTAACTCTAGACGAAATTAAAAGTGACACCCAAATTAACAATCGTAACGCCTTAGGTTTCCATATACCAGGAATGTGGGATAAAATTTTAGACCTTAATAATTGCCACTTACAAGCAGAACCTAGTAATAGTATACGCCTTGCGGTTAAAAAATTTGCTACCGATAACGATATGGCATTTTACAACGCCCGCAACCAAGACGGTTTTTTACGAACTTTAATGCTCCGTACCACTTCTACTGGAGAGGTTATGGTATTAGTACAATTTTTTCGCGAAGAAATAGAAAAAAGAGAATTATTATTAAATTTTATTAAAGAATCTTTTCCCGAAGTTACTTCTCTCCAATACGTAATTAACGAAAAGGGGAACGATACCATTTACGACCAAGAAGTAATTTGTTATAATGGTAAAGACCATATCGAAGAAGAGATGGAAGGTCTGCGGTTTAAAATAAACGCCAAATCGTTTTACCAAACCAACTCTGACCAAGCATACGAGTTATATAAAATTACCCGCGATTGTGCCGCCCTTAAAGGAGAAGAATTGGTCTACGACTTGTATACTGGTACGGGAACCATAGCACAGTTTGTTTCTAAAGAGGCTAAAAAAGTAATTGGAGTAGAATCTGTCCCAGAAGCTATAGAAGATGCTAAATTAAATGCTCTTAATAACAACATTACTAATACCGAATTTTATGTTGGGGATATGAAAAAAGTATTTACCGCTGGTTTTGTTGCCTTACACGGTAAACCAGATGTAATTATTACAGACCCCCCTAGAGATGGGATGCACAAAGATGTAATAGAACAATTACTAAGCATTAAAGCAGAAAGAATTGTATATGTAAGTTGTAATAGTGCAACACAAGCTAGGGATTTAGCGTTATTAGATAGCTCTTATAAAGTAACTAAAACGCAAGCTGTAGATATGTTTCCACAGACCCATCACGTAGAAAATGTGGTAGTACTAGAATTGAGATAATATAGATGAAGCATCCTTTTTTAAAATACCTTTTTGTTATCTGTTTTATTTTGCTCTCTTTTATGAGTTGCGAGAGGGATGACTTGTGTTCCGATGTACCCATTACCCCTCTTCTTATTCTTACTTTTGACGGAGAAGATAATGCAGGGGTACAAGCCAATGTGCCGTTCTTACAAATTACCTCTACCAAAAACAATAACACCTTTTTTGCAGCTCCTACAACTACAGATTCTATTGCTATTCCACTAGATATAACCCTAGACAATACGCAATATATTTTTACGAGAAACTCTGGAGATGCCAATACAGACAATATTTTATCTGATACTATTACATTTTTTTATAACCGTAGAAACGAGTTTGTAAACAGAGCTTGTGGCTTTAGAACTATTTATTCTAATTTAGATACCGAAAGAGAAACCAATAATTGGATTACAAATTCTCAAATTATTAACTCCGAAGTCAATGACCAACTTAATGCGCATATTCGCTTGTCTTTTTAGCCTATTTATTGGAGGTACTTCCATCCTTACTGCCCAAGCACAAGATACTATTCCTGTAAGCAATAAAAGACGTAACGATTCTTATGGTTTGCGTGTAGGTTTGGATTTAAAAAAAATAACCCAGACCATCGCCGATGAAGATTATACAGGCTTTGAGGTGGTAGCCGACTATCGCTTATCCCAAAAAATATACCTAGCAGGAGAGTTTGGAAGAGAAGAAAATAATGTAGAGGATAATAGTATTAGTATTACTACAGAAGGGAATTACCTAAAAATAGGTGCCGACTATAATGTCCACAAAAACTTACTAGGAATGCGAAATCTAATTTATATAGGATCGCGTTACGGTATTTCTAGGTTTTCCCAACGCTTAGACAATTTTAGCATTGCCCAACAAAACTCTTTTTTTATATCGGAGCAATTACAAGGAAATTTAGAGCAAAGTAATCTTAGCACCCATTGGATAGAATTTTTAGGAGGTATAAAAGCCGAAGTTTTAGACAATCTTTTCTTAGGATTTTCGGTAGCTGTACAATACAAATTTATAGAAGATAAACCCGACGGGTTTGACAACCTATACATCCCTGGTTTTGGAAAAACTAACGATTTTAGCGAATTTAGCGCCAGCTTTAGTTATTTTATTAGTTATTATATCCCTTTATACAAAGGGAAAAAAAATCCTAAACAAGACAAGACTCTTACTCCTTAAATTTTATATAAACTACAACTATAGTATTTTGATTTAAATAATTTACTAACTTGGCTATTAATTAATAATCAAGTTAAAAAAATTAGACTATAAAACGTTGGAAAATTTAAAAATTATAGGAAGCGAGGAATGGTGTTCTTTCGAAGTATTTAACATCCCTGCAATAAAAGCTCGTGTAGATTCTGGAGCTAAAACCTCTTCTATACAGGCTAATAATATTAAAGCCTTTTATAAAGATACCGAAGAATGGGTCCGTTTTGAAGTAAACCCCATACAGCTTAACAGAAGTATTTCTATAAAATGTGAAGCAAAAATTTACTCTAAAAGAACCGTAAAAAGTTCTACTGGAATTTCCGAAGTTAGAATAGTTATTAAAACTCCTTTAAGACTAGGAAAGGATACTTTTGAGATAGAGCTTACCTTAGCAAATCGCGATTCTATGGAATACCGAATGCTATTAGGACGAGAAGCTCTACAAAATCGTTACCTAGTAAATGCTGCTTCCTCTTTTTTAGAATCTGGTTTTTCGGAAGAGGAGCTAGACGAAAAGTATAGTGTTTTTCGTAAAGAAAAAACAGGACTAAAAATTGCTTTATTAGCTAGTAACCCTAATTTATACAGTAACAAACGTATTATTGAAGCTGGTAAAGCTAGAGGGCACGATATTGTGTTTCTTAATGTGCAACAGGCTTATATGAAGTTTGATGCTAAAGAACCCCAAATACGTTATAGAGGCGGTAACGTAATAGACAAATTTGATGCTATTATCCCTAGAATTAAGCCTTCGGTTACTTTTTATTCTTGTGCATTAATACGCCAGTTCGACTCTATGGGAACGTACTGTTTAAATTCTGCCGATGCCATTACCCAATCTCGCGATAAATTAATGGCAACACAATTGTTTGCCAAAAACGATATTCAAATACCTATTACTGGTTTTGCTAATTCTCCTTTAGATACTAAAGATTTAATTCGCATGGTAAATGGTGCGCCTCTAATTGTAAAATTACTGGAAAGCACTCAAGGTAAAGGAGTAATTATGGCAGAGACTAATAAGGCCGCAGAAAGTGTTATTAATGCCTTTAAAAGCGTTAACACCAATATACTAGTACAAGAATTTATAAAAGAAGCTAACGGCCAGGATATACGATGTTTTGTGGTAAATGGCAAAGTAGTAGCCTCTATGCAACGCCAAGCAGCTAAAGGAGAATTTAGAGCTAACATACACCAAGGAGGTAGTGCTTCTAAAATTAAAATTACCTCGGAAGAGCGAAAATTAGCTATTAAAGCAGCTAAAATTTTAGATTTACCTGTAGCTGGTGTAGATATTATTAGATCTAACAAAGGCCCCTTATTATTAGAAGTAAATTCTTCGCCTGGTTTAGAAGGTATCGAAAATGCTACAGGCTTAGATATTGCTAATATTATGATTGAAGCTATAGAAAAGCAATTAAAATTTAATCGCTAATTTCTACTTAACATAAAATCAAAGACCGCCTAAACTTTAATAAGTTTAGACGGTCTTTTTCGTTAAACACTCACTAACTAAACTAAATTTTTGTTATAATAAATTCCGACCTTCTATTAAGCTGATGTTCTTGCTCGGTACACGGCACCCCGTCGGCACATTTATTAATTAATTGTTGTTCTCCATAACCTATAGCACTTTCTATTCTTGAGGCTTTTATACCCTGAGAAACTAAATAGTCTCTAGTACTTTTTGCACGCCTATCGGATAAATCTTCGTTATAATTAAAAGGCATTCTAGAGTCGGTATGCGAAGCTATTTTAATCTGTATTTTAGGATACTGTGTCATAATCAACACAATTTTATTTAGCTCGATGGCAGCATCGTTCCTAATCAAATCTTTGTCTAAATTAAAATAGATAATTCCTATTTTAAGTTTTAATATTCCTTTTTCCTCTACAATAAGTTCGTCTAAGGTTTCTATCGCTAATGGCAAGTAAGTCGTGCCGTTTACAGCTTCGGTTAGGGAGGGTTTTACTACTGTTTTGTATCCTTGTTTCCCTACTTTTACCTCGTAACGCGAGTTACAGTCCAATACCGTATCAAATTTATATTGTCCTATGTTGTTAGAAGTTGTAACGGCTATTTTTTTACCTAGTTCGTCATACAATTCTAAATCGGCATTGGCGATTCTTTCTTCGGTAAGTAGGTTACTTATCACTCCATTAATGGCTTGTTTGCAGTCTGGCTTTTCTACTTTTGTTACAGGTATTACCGCATAAATATCGTCGTCTCCCTTACCCCCTCTTCTATTAGAGGATAAAAAACCTGTTTTTCTGGATTCTTGAAACACTAAAGAAAAATCATCTTTAGGACTGTTTATAGGCTTCCCCATATTGGTTGGGAATTGAAATTTTTGATCTATCCAATTGCTTTTAAATATATCTAAACCTCCAAAACCCAAATGTCCGTCTGAAGCAAAATACAAAGCCTTATTGGTTACAAAAGGAAACATTTCTCTACCCGAGGTATTTATTTTTTCTCCTAAATTACGAGGTGTAGAGTATTTGTTTTCTCCTAAAACATCTACTACAAAAATATCTGTACCTCCTATAGTTCCTGGCATATCGGAAGTAAAATAAAGTAATTTCCCGTTAGGGCTTAATGTTGGGTGTCCTACAGAATATGAATCGCTATTAAAAGGCAGTTCTGTAATATTTACCCAATGTGTCTTGGTTTGGGTTTGCTCTATTTCTGCACTATATAACTTAAGGTGGTTTACACCATTACCATCGTCTCCTAGTTTTTTCTTAAAGTTATTTCTGGTGAAAAAAACTTTTTTTAAATCTTTTGTAAATACCGCATTAGATTCGTGATACTGCGTGTTTAAATCGGACGAAAAAAGAGTCGCTTCTTCTATATCGGAAAATGCGGTATTATTATACCCCTTATATAAATTTAAATAAGGTTGATTGTTCCAATAATAATTTAAGGCTGTTTTCTGTTTAGTTTGTGCCGAGGCAAAAACTACTTCTTCTCCATAATAACCTACTCCAAAGTCGGAATATTGGGTGTTTATTGATACATTATGTATTTTATAATTAGAATTGATGTTTAAAACTTCATCTAATTGTTTTTTAGCTTTTACATAGTTTTCTTTTCTTAGATCCTTATTATCTGTAGTTTTTGAAAACTTTTTCATCCATTTTTTTGCTTCCTTATTTTCTCCTATACCCTGTAATGCGTGAGCATATTTAAAATAATATTCGGGATGTATACTGTCTTGGTCTTTATTAAATAAATGCGAATACCATTTATGGGCATTACGCATGTCTGTGTTATAATAGTAACTGTCTCCTAGGTTTTCGAAAAGGCCTTGGGTTTCCACTCCCTTTTCGTAAAGTCTTAGGTATTCTGTAGCGGCTTCTTTATATTTTAGGCTGTAAAATAATTGGTCTGCATATTTGGTTTTTCGTTCCTGCCCAAATAAATTTAAAACACATAGGAAACCTATTGTCACTAAAAAAATAGACCTGTTAGTTGGTAATGTAAAGTTCATAGTTCTAGTTGGTTTTAAAAGAATCGTGGAGATTTTAGAATTTTGTCTTTAAATATTTCAAAACGTACTGTGATTTCATGCGATCCAGAATTGTACTGCTGTAAATCGGTAGTGGTGTAATCGTAAGCATAAGAAATAAGCACCCCTTTACTTACCTGAAAACCAACTAAACCACTTATAGAATCGTCCCACCTCCAAGAAGCTCCTAATCTAAATTTTTCAAATAATAAAAAATTAGCGGATACGTCTATAGATATAGGGGAACCATCTACATGTTTTACTAAAAATGCAGGCTTAAATAGGCTATTCCTTCCCATAGGAAATACCCATCCTCCTATTAAAAAAAGGTGTAAGCGTTCTTCTGCAATAGCATTAAGATTGTCTTCGAAGTGGTCTACTTTTAAAAAATTAGGAATAGCTAATCCTATATATTTTCGTTTACTATGTAAAAATAACCCTGCCCCTGCAGTAGGAAAAAATTCGTTCCTTACTCCTTGCTGAAAAGCTAAATCGTCTCCATCTCGGGTTCTTCCTCTACTAAAATCTAAATTAAATACTCTTATTCCTCCTTTTATTCCAAAAGATAATTTAGAGCTATCGCTTA